>CAXNIA010000035.1:0-6236 GCA_964202375.1 Candidatus Babeliales bacterium
GCCGGGACAGTGTCCCGAGAGATTGTGAAACAATCGTAGGGCTCTAAAAAATATTAATTAAATAATAGTTGAGTAGTTATATCTGACAAATAGAACAATAATGGGTTGTTCTACCAGCTATTTTTTTAGTTATTATTAAAGAATTACAAGTTAAGCAATTTTGCTTTTTTCTACCATAGACTTTTAACTTAGAACTATAATTACCTTCTTGATTGCCATTATAAGAAAAATTAATAATCGTAGTGCCTTTATGATCTACTGCTTCTTTTAAAATTGATTTAATAGCTAAAAAAAGCTTATTAATTGATTCTTTTTTTAAATTATTACTTAATGATTCTGGATTAATGTTTGATTTAAATAATATTTCATCAGCATAAATATTACCTATTCCAGCTATAATAGATTGATCTAATAAAACTGCTTTAATATTTCTTTTGCGATCTAAAAGTTTAGTAAAAATATTTAAATCAAAACTTTTACCTAATGGCTCTAATCCTAATTTTTTTTCTAAAAAAGCTAAAGAACTGGTCAGCTCTAGTCTACCAAACCTTCTGACATCTTCAAAAATTAAGTATTCATTATTAATTTTAATAACTACATGTACATGTTTTTTATTTGTATCTTGTGAAGACAAATAAAGTTTACCTGTCATTCGAAGATGAGCAACAAGATAATTATAATTTTCACAAGTATGATTATACAAATAAATAATTATATATTTACCTCTTCTTGTTACATCTATAATTTTATTTTCTAATAAGTTTTTTATAAAATTTTGACCAACAGGAATGGTAACATTTGCTCTAATATCAATAGATTCTATTTTTTTATTTTTAAGCTGCTGCAGACTATCTACAACAGCTTGTACTTCTGGAAGTTCTGGCATTTTAATTACCTAGATCATCACCTTTATGTAATTTGGGGCTTCTTCTAGGGCTCCCTAAAAAATCTGTACTAAACAAACTAAGTGCCTCAGAAGAGCCACTTCTTGATAATAATTGCCTGCTTTGCATACTTTTTACTTCGGTATCTAGCCTTAAAACATAAGCAGTTAAAAGACTAACTTGAGAAGATAAAGCTGAAACTTGTTGTTTAAGTTGTTCTAATGTTGTATTTATATCCATTCCATTTAAGGCTATCGCAAACAAAACAAATAAATATTTCATTAATAAATCCTGAATTTAGAAAATTTCATAGAAAATATAAGATGATATCTAACTAACGTCAATTATTAAGATAAATTTAAATTAAAAATATTTAATTTGTTTTAAATACAAGGGTAAAACTTGATCAAAAGATGGTTGGTTATGTGATTCATAATAAATAGCATCTAAAGTTGGATAACTAGGAAAAATTTCTTGATAATCAAAACTATTAAATTTATCTTTATGCAAACTAAAACCATTACCGGCAATAAAGAAACTTTTTAAATTATTTAATTTTAAAATTAAATTATCAATTGTATCAACTCCCAATTCCAAACTATCAGCAGTTTTTATAGCAAAATAAACATCATTAGCAAAAGCGTTAAATAAAATAACTTTTGGACAAGCTATATCTTTTAGATCGTAATTAATTAAAGCTTTAAGACCATTTACACCAATTATTTTAAGATTAGTTGCAAAAGCTAACCCATTAATAGTGCTAATAACTGTTCTTAAAGTAGTAAAAGGCCCTGGACCTTGATTTACGATAATAACTTCTAAATCAGATAGTTTTAAGCTAGCTTTTTTTAACAAAAACTCTATAGCTAAGATTAACTTACTACTTGCTTGATGCTTCTCTTCTAGCCTAAAGGCTATCTGCTTACCTAAATAATAAATAGCTATTTCTACTGATTCATAAGTATGTTGTAAAACCAATTTAGGCATTATTTTCTATTTTTACATTTTTGCTGTTGATAAAAAACTCGAAAAGCATCAATTTCAATAACTTGCTCTTTTCTTGTAATTATTTTACCACAATTTAAACATTTCCACCCCTCAAAATTTAAAAAGTGATCAAAAAAAGCTTGTTTTATCATTAATCCAGCACATTTTCTACACTTCATAGGTAACATCCTTCAAGAAAACTTTTAAAGGTTATGAAGGTGATGCTAAAATAGTAACATACATATTGTCAATATTTTTATTAAAAATTTATTTAATGCTTTTCAAAAGGCATCATTATCTAAAAATTGTAGATAACTATCAAGAAGCATTGCTGCAACAATAGCATGTGACTTAATTTTTTCTTCAATAGTAGTAGCTTTTTTAAGATTATTAGCATGTTTAGAGCTTAATCTTTCATCTATTAATTGCCACTGAATATCTTTAAAAAGATTTTTTAATCTTTCAAATTCTTTCTCAACTTTTAAAGTTTGTTCACTTTTTGTTCCGCGTAAAGTTTTAGGATGACCAACTAAAATAATCGTAACTGATTGTTTTTTAATAAATTCTATTAAAAAACAATCTAACTTTTCAGGAGTTATAGTTATAAAAGGTGAAGCAATTAATCTGGTTGCATCAGATAATGCTATTCCAATATGTCTATCTCCTAAATCTATAGATGCTATTCTCATTATTTTACTCTTGTTTTGTTTTTATCTTAAGTTTAACTAAAATTAAATTTAAAAAAATAAATATAACTACTAAATTATTACTTAAGTATTTGCTCAATAACTATATGAAAAGATAACTGTACTATTAAAAAAGAATGCTTAGGCCAAGCCAGAATCACCTGTAACCGGAGATTACATAGTAATCGTAGGGCAAAATTATAATTAAATAATAGTTGAGTAGTTACGTTTTATTGCAAAAATAATAGATGTTCGTATCCTTATTTTTAAATTAAAAAATAAATTTGAGATAATTATGAATTCATTTGCATCTATAATAAATAGTTTAAGTAATATTTTATGGGGATGGCCACTAATATCATTATTTTCAATTACAGGGATAATCGCTACTTTTGCTCTAAAAGGCTTACAATTTACTTATTTTATAAAATCTTGGAAGCTTGTCCTAGCGCCACCTAAAGGTGATAAAAAAGCTGAAATGAGCCCCATTCAGGCTTTTATAAACTCACTTGGTGGCTGCACAGGAAATGGAAGTATAGCAGGAGTAGCAACAGCTATAGCCATAGGTGGCCCTGGTGCAGCGTTTTGGATGATGATAGCTGGCTTTTTAGGAATGATTATTCGTTTTACAGAAGTTTTTTTAGGCACTTCCGTAATTGGCAAATTTATATTCAATGGCGCAAAAGGTGGTCCACTTGTTTACCTAAGTCTTGTTCCAGGTGGAAAAGTAATGCCTTATTTTTATGCATTAGCCATGTTGTTTTATAGCTTAGTAAGTGGAAATGCTATGCAAGTTAATGCTATAGGACTTGGCATTAAAACTACTTGGGGTATAGATACCTTAGTAACTGCTTTTGCCATAGGTATTTTTACAGCTTATATTTTGATTGGTGGACTTGAAAGAATTTTAAAACTTTCTGATAGACTAGTACCATTTAAAGTAGCTTTTTTTATGTTTTTTGCTTTAGGTGTTTTGATATATCATGCTTCATCTCTAATAGATACTATAATTTTAATTTTTAAATCAGCATTTAATCCTCAAGCAATAATAGGATGCATAACAGGATGCACCTTTCAAAAAGCACTAAAAAATGGGTTTTCCAGAGCAATCAATGCTAACGAATCAGGACTAGGTAGCGCGGCCGTACTTTTTGGTGCAAGTGGTGGCGCTGAACCATTTAAAGATTCTTTAATGTCTATGATTGTAACATTTTTAAGTACTCATGTAGTTGGAATGATTATAGCAATTTCTGTAGTAGCTAGTGGAGTATGGAATAGTGGTGCTACAAGTACAGCTTTAACAATAAAAGCTTTTGAGACAGTATACGGTTCTTTTGGTGGAATAATAGTAACACTTAGTTCAATGTTATTTGGCCTTGGTGTACTTGTTTCTTATGTTTTAGTTGCTCTTGAAATGTGGAAGTTTATTACAAAAAACAGATTTTTAAACGTGTTTTATATACTATATGTTTTGATAGCATTTTTTGGGGTACTTATTAATGTAAATTTAGTATGGGACACTATAGATATTATTATGGCATCAATGTTATTTATGAATCTTTATGCTTTAATTTATTTCTTACCTACTATACGAACAAAAGTTTTAGAATTAATAAAATATTAGTAACTACTCAGCTATAAGTTCGCCCTGCGCTTACTGCGTAAGCTACGGGTACAGGGGCCCCTGGCGGGGCCTATTCGCCCTTTTTTAAGAAGAATTTTATAACCACTAAACTATATTTAAAAAAAAATAAAAATTATTATTGTTGTTAAAGTTATTGGTGTTACACTAGAAATTGATTTAAAAATATAAAAAAAGCGAATAGTCCCCGCCGGGACAATGTCCCCGGAGATTGTGAAACAATCGTAGGGCAATATATTATAATTAAATAATAGCTGAGTAGTTACCAAATATTAATCAAAAATAATTTTTATGAATAATACCTTTCTTGTTACAAGCCATACCGATCATATAGATTCAAATTCAACATTTATTGTTCAAGATGGATTTAAAGATTCCGGTTTAAAATATTTAAGTCTTGCTATGAAAAAAGGTGCAAAAAAAATAGTAATACCTAATAAATATAAAATAGAAGCTCAAAAAATAATTACTGAAAATTTAGCTGAAAATTTAAATATAAAATATGTTGAAGATTGCCGGCTAGAATTATCTAAACTAAGTGCTGAGGCTTATGATTTTCCATCATTAAAATTAAAAATAATAGGCATAACTGGTACCAAAGGAAAAACTAGTTCAACTTTTTTACTTTATCATATGTTAAAAAAACTAGGTTATAAAGTTGGCCTAATAAGTGGTGTGCATTGCCAGCTTGGTGATGAAGTAATTAAAAGTAATTTAACCACTCCTCAAGCTGATTTTATTAACTGGTTTTTAGATAAAGCAGTAAAAAATAATTATACCCATATTGTGATGGAAGTCTCTGCTCAGGCCATAACTTTAAAAAGAGTAGCTCATATAAATTTTTATGGTGGTTTATTTACTAATTTTTCATCTGAGCATTTAGAATTTTATAATAATTTAGATGAATATTTTCAAGCTAAATCACAGCTTATAAATCTAATTGATAAAGATGGTTTTTTTATAATAAATGGTGATGAAGATCATTACTTTAAATTAAATCTTAAACTAAGAGAAAAAGTTAAAACTTTTTCAATACTAAATGGTGACTACAAATATAATATAGAAAATAGTAACCCAGTAATTATAAAATTTAATAATTTTACTTTTAAAACAAATTTAATAGGCAGCTTTAATGCTATAAATTTAGCTGGAATAATATCAATTTTAATATCTATGAATTTAGATATCTCTAAAACAACTAATTTATTAGATGACTTTAAAGGTGTTCCAGGAAGAATGGAATCGTATAAATTAAAAAATAATTCAATAGCAATTATAGATTATGCTCATAATCCATCATCTTATGCCTCTTTTTTTCCAACAGTTAGAACATTAACTAAAAATTTGATAGCCATTTTTGGCTGTGGTGGAGAAAGAGATTCAGCTAGAAGGCCAATAATGGGAGAGATAGCTTCTAAGTATGCTGATCAAATTATTTTAACAACCGATAATCCTAGAAGTGAAGACGCACAGAAAATAGCCGAAGAAATTTTGTCAGGAATACCTATAAAAGAACATCATAAAGTGATAATTATTTTAGATAGAGCAGCAGCAATTAAAAAAGCTTATGAACTTTCTTACGATAAATCTTTGATCGCCTTGCTTGGAAAAGGCCCTGATGAATATCAAGAAATTGGTCAGAATAAATTCTTTTTTAGTGATTTTAAAGAGTTAGCAAATTATTTTTAGAATAATTTTTTTTGTAACTACTCAGCTATTACTTAATTATAATATATTGTCGTATTTGCTCAATAAACATAGGTAACTAAAAAAAATATAAATATTTATTTAATTATATATTTTGCCCTACGCTTACTATGTAAACTCCGGGGACACTGTCCCGGCGGGGACTATACGCTTTCTTAAGAATAGAATTTATTGCATATTTTAGCCTCAGTTATTTTTATCTACGTTTATTGAGCAAATACATATTGCCCTGCGCTTACTTTGTAAGCTCCGGGGACATGGTCCCGGCGGGGACTATTCGCTTTTTTCTATTTTTTAATCAGTTTCTAGTTCAACATAAGTAATACAAAT
>CAXNIA010000036.1:0-6201 GCA_964202375.1 Candidatus Babeliales bacterium
GGAATGTCAAGACTACAATGTTTTTATAATGTAAGTAGTAGAACGTTACATGAAATAGTAGAGGGTAGAAGGCAATTAGCTGTAAGTGGTGACAGTTCAGCTCTTAAAAGAAGCCCATTTGGTATGAACTGTGCTGCTTTGCTTGTTAAGAATGATTTTGAAAAAATTTATGAATTAATACGTCAAAAAGGCTCAGCTGGTAGTTTAAATTGTAAGATTGATAAGCTGCTTTTATCACAAGCCCATTTACCGGGTTTTTCGGCAATGGCCTATTTGCTTGCACATGGAAGACGTTTAAATCTTTTAGAAGAAGATAGCTCAGTTGGTGGTGCTGCTTGTGGTGATGGCAGTAGAGTTGCTGTTGCTAGTGCTGTTAGGTTGCCAGCTCAAGTTGGCGGTGGAGCTGCTAGCCACTTTGGTATTGGTGGCAGGTCTTTTGCTCAAGCTGGCGGTGGTGCTGCTAATCCATCTTCTTTTAAAAAAAACTTGTTTTTAGAAGATGCTCCAGAAAAAGATAAAAAAAGTAAAGAAGAAGATCAAGATCCAAAATAAATATATTGGTAAATGCTTAGCTATAAGTTTGCCCTGCGCTTACTAATGTAAGCTCCGGGGACACGGGCCTCTGGCTGGGCCTAAGCGCCTTTTTTAAGAAGTAATTTATTATTTGTTTTTTTTGCCTTACGCTTACTCAGGTAAGCTCAGGGGACAGGGGCCCCTGTCGGGGCCTAAGCGCCTTTTTTAAATAAGATTTTTGTTATACAGTTGCTCTGTGTTTACTTCTATAAAATAACCTTGGTAAAATAAGATTAGAAATCTACAAATTTAATTTGCTACTTCTTAAAAAAAGCGAATAATCCACGCCTGGACACTGTCTCCGGAGATTGTGAAACAATCTTAGGGCGAAATTATAATATATACAAAAATTAATATATTATTAATTAAGTAATAACTGAGTAGTTACAAAATAAATATAAAATAAAATAAAAATATGTTTAGTTCTATAAAAAATCTTTTTGGTAAAATATTTAAAAATAAAATAGATATTAATATAGATATTAATAATGAAATATCTAAGAATGAACTTATTAATAAATTAATAGCTGCAGATGTATCTCCAGATATTTCAAATAAAATCATTCAAGAATTGAGTCAAGATTTAGGTCAAAAAATTGATCAAAAAAAGTTTAAGGAAATAATCTTAAAACTAATTTTAAAAAAAAGCATACCCCAAGATAAAATAATTTTGCTTATAGGTATAAATGGCAGTGGCAAAACAACTTTAGCTGCCAAATTAATGCATTATTTTAAAAATAAAAATAAAAAACCTATGCTTATAGCAGGAGATACATTTAGAGCCGCAGCAATAAATCAGTTAGAAGCATGGTGCCTAAAAAACAATGTACCGTTGTTTAAATCAGATTCAAAAGATCCAGCAGCAGTAGTTTTTCAAGGTTGCCAAGCTTTTAAAGATTCTAGTAATGATGTTTTAATTATAGATACAGCAGGCAGGCTGCAGACAAATATAAATTTAATGAAAGAACTAGAAAAAGTTAAAAGATCTATTCAGAAAGTTTTACCAGAAAAAGAAGTTTTTACTATTTTGACGGTAGATGCCTTATTGGGTCAAAACTCTATTAGTCAGGCAGAATTATTTAATAATGCTATTGGGGTAGATGGTGTTATTTTAACTAAAATGGATGGTCCAGCTAAAGGTGGCACAGCATTAACTATTATGGATAAGCTTAAAATTCCTGTTATAGCTTTATCATATGGTGAAACCGAAGATACTTTAGTAGAATTTGATCCTGAAGAATATGTAGATGCAATTATTAATTGATAAAAAATATAATCATCAAGAATTATATAATTATCTAAAAAATTATTTTAAAGATTTTGTATTTAATGAAGAACTGTGGTGGATTTTAGAAAATGTTTTTTCTAAGTCTAAAATACAGATAATTACTAGTGATTATCTAATGGTTAACCAAAAAGATTTAGATAGATTAAGTAATATAAAATTAGATTTGCTAAATCATAAACCACTGCAATATATTCTTGGCTTTACTGAATTTGCTAATTTAAAATTAATAACAAGAGAGCCTGTTTTAATCCCAAGACAGGAAACTGAAGAGTGGGTTATAAATTTAATAAATAATATTAAATCAAAAAATATTAATTTAAATAAAATTCTAGATATTGGTACAGGTACAGGATGTCTAGCTTTAGCTCTAAAAAAAAGTTTTTCAAAGGCACAGGTTATAGCTTCAGACATCAATGATCTTGCTTTACAGCTAGCTATAGAAAATGCCCTAAAAAATAATCTTGAAATAAAAATTATAAAATCCAATCTCTTTCAAGATATAGATGATAAAAACTTTGATTTAATTGTTACTAATCCGCCATACATAAGTAATAATGAATACGAAAGCCTTGCGCCATCAGTTAAAAACTTTGAAGATAAGTTTGCTTTAACTGCTCCAGATAATGGTCTTGAGATTATAAAAAAAATTATTAAAAATTCTTTAAACTTTTTAAATAAAAATGGTTTATTAGTGGTAGAGATAGACCGTAATCAGGCTCATATTTTAAAATGGGCTTTTCAAAATGGTTGGAAGTACGGTATTTATAAAACTGATTTTAATAACCAACCTAGAATAATTGTTTTATCAAATAGTGATACATGGTCTCTTCAAGATTAATTAAGTAATAGCTGAATAGTTATCAAAAGCTAACTATATGACCAGTTTCTTTTAATTATTTTTAAAATATAATTTAATAATAGCTGTTTTAAAATTTAAAAATAAAAATTGTGATAATTATGGTAAATAAAAAAATAATACTCTTACTTTCTAGTTTGTTAGTCTTAGATAACTGCATATATGCTGGTGAAGGTGAGAAACCAGCAAAAAAACAAAAAACATCAGATAGCTCAGAATCAGAAAACTCAGGAGATGAATCGGACTCTGATTCATTTCCTACTGAGCATGATTGGGATTCTAGTCCTAGCATGAGATTATGGGAAAGTTTAATAGAGGGAGATCGGGATTCTTTTCCTGCTTTTTGTCGTCGTTTAACTAATAGAGGAGCAACAGATCCTAGAGGAGTAGCAGATCCAAACTTTAGGATAACGCCTATAGATTTAGATTGTTTTGCTGAACCTTATGAAGATACATCTATGATAAGTTATGCTTTACTGTGTGATATGCCATTACGTGTATTAAGAGCACTGATTGAAGGGGGAGCTGATCTTTATGACTTTATTAATGACGAACAATTAGTTAGATCTTTTATGCAAGTAGCAGGTGGAAAGACTGATGAAGATGCGGTTTGGATTTTAGAAAAACTGCTAGCAAACGGTCTGCAAGTTGAAGATGACTTTATGGCTATCTTTTTAGGATATAGGCCAGACATGTATTATGATGAGCCTGAAGCCAGAAGAGAGTTTGTTGGTATTTTGCTTGAAAATAATCCATTATGTGCTAATGAATCAACTTTAAATGCACAGTTAACAGAGTGTGTTCAGCCTGGCGCAAGAGTAGAAGGTCGTCATAATGAAGATGAATTTTCTGATGAATGTTTTGAGTCAGACTGTGCGATTTTAGATATGACAAGAAGAGCTGGAAATCTTTCTTTAGATTGTCTTAGTCCTGATGCTGAAAGATGGTCTTTAGAAGCTATAAATATTAGTAATGAAGATAAAGATCAGGGTTATGCAAGTAGCGATTTAACTGCTGTCTTAAGGCGTTCTCCAAGGGCTCCAGCTAAATGTTCATCTTTTATTACTGTTTTAGCTGCAAGATTATTTAGAGGTAATCAAAATGATGGTGTCTGTAAGCCAAACAAGGTCGTCTTTGATTCTTCTGAAATAATTAAGCAGTTTAAAAGTGCTTCTGAAATCTGTAGACATGGGAATCCTGATTTAGGTTCATTAAATAGAGCTCTTTCATCAAAGTTTTTTCCTTCTGCATTATTTTCCAATAATTTAAAGCGTTGTATGACAGGTGAATGTGATAGACTAAGCAATTTAGTTTGTTTAAGTAGTAATGTTTCAGTTGAAATGATAAATGATCAAATGCAATTAGTTAGTCGTTCACCTCATAAAAGAAGCGATGCTATGAGAGGTTTTATTCAAGCACTTATGGCTGGAAAAACTGAAATAGCTTATAACTGTATGCCTGAACCTGAAGACTTAGATCATGGCTTTAATTCTGACAAGGCTAGAAAATTATTAGAATTACAATGTATGAACCCCCAACTTTCACCAACTTCTGCTGCTAGGCTTTTACTTGCGCTTGGAAGATGTTCTAATTTAAAACATCCAAGCTTGGATTATCGTGCTATTGATGGAGTTGCTCTTGCTAACCATGATAGACTATTATTGTCAGCTCAAGGTGGCAGTAGCGCTGCTCCTCATTTTGGTATTGGTGGTAGTTCTTTTGCCCAAGCTGGCGGTGGAGCTGCTGTTTCTAGTGTTTCTCCTAAAGCAGTATTGCTTCTAAAAGATAATCCAGAAAAATTAGATAAAAAAAATAAACAAGATCATCCAAAATAAATATATTAAACTTTTTACGATTCCCGGAGATTGTATTATATGCAATTTCCGGGGACACTGTCACTATGGTGCCTATACATTCTTTTTAAAAAAATAATACCAACATATATCTAATTATTATAGGAAAAATAGTATTAAACATAGGTTTTGAAAAAGGTCTAATATTTTATCAGCCTAAAATATTTGGTAAATCTTTTAATGCTTCTTCAAAAGGTAAAGCTACAATATTACCATAATATTCTTTGTTTTTTCCTAAATATATAATATAAGCCTTTGCTTGTGGGTAATCTTCTAAAAAAGATTTTAAGCCTTTAAGGTTGCTGCTATTAATTTGTTTAGAGCGCTTTATTTCAAAGGCATGTAAACCTTTAGGGCCATAAAGAATAAAATCCACTTCATTACCAGCTTGAGTTCGCCAAAAATGAATTTTATATCCTAATTCTAAGTAATCATTAATAGCTTGTAAAGATTGCAAAAATAATGTTTCTAAAGCTGAACCATCAATTTCTTCCGGTGAGTCTAATAAACCTGTAGGTCTGATTATGCGATATGCACCAGTATCAAAAAAATAAAACTTACAATGAGATATGATTTTTCTTTTGGCTCTATAACTAAATGGTGTAATTTGTTTAGCTAATAATAAATCATCTAAAATAGAAAAATAATTACTTACCAAAAGACGATTTAATCCTAATTCTCTAGCTATTTCTGAAATATTTAAAATATTTCCTTGAGAAAAGCTAGCAGCCTCTAAAAATCTACTAAAAGAGCCTATATTTCTTGTTAAGCCTTCTTGTAATACTTCTTCTCTAATATAAGTTTGTACATAACTTTCTAAATATTTTTGTGGGTTTTCATGCGTAATAGCTGAAGGTAGTAAACCATATTTTACTGAATGGTTAAGATTAAATGATTCGCCTATTTCTTGTATAGTAAGAGGATGCATGTAATAAGTTAATGCTCTTCCGGCAAGTAAGTTTACGCCTAGTTTTCTAAGGCTTCTAGCACTAGAACCTGTTAATAAAAATTTTATTTTTTTTGATTCAATAAGTCTATGTACTTCATTAAGCAATTCTGGAACTCTTTGGATTTCATCTATGACTACCCATTCAGTATAATTTTGTGGAATCATTGCTTCAAGGCGAGTAGGATTTGCTAAAAATTGATTATAATTATTAAAATCTAGAAGATCTATATAGATGGAATTACTTAAGTTTTCCTTTATCCAAGCTGTTTTTCCTGTTCCACGAGGTCCAAATAAAAAAATACTAGATTTCCCAGATAATGGTAATTTTAATAATCTTTTAAAGTTTTTAATAGACATTTTTGCCTCAAAAATGATGTTACTGTCATCAAATATAAATCAAAATTGAT
This sequence comes from Candidatus Babeliales bacterium, assembly GCA_964202375.1. Lineage (GTDB taxonomy): Bacteria > Babelota > Babeliae > Babelales > JABDEC01 > CAXNIA01. The sequence goes on from CAXNIA010000036.1 coordinate 5,927, forward strand.
GTCTTTAGCAACATTTTTAATTATTTTTATTGTAACCATCACTCAGCTATTACTTAATTATTGACCTACAATTACTACGTAATCTCCAGAGACAGATTCTCCTAGCTGAACCTATAGGCTCTTATTGTATTTGCTCAATAAACGTAGGTAGTGAGTATTTGCTAAATAGTTTTAGGTAGCCAATTGGGTTAAAATAGATAATAAATTACTTCTTTGAAAAAGCGAATAGTCCTCGCCGGGACAGCGTCCCCTGCGCTTACAAAGTAAGCGCAGGG
>CAXNIA010000037.1:0-6129 GCA_964202375.1 Candidatus Babeliales bacterium
TTTTTGCCAACTATTAATTTAGATATTTTATTCATTATTGTAACTACTCAGCTATTGGTTTTTAAATATTATAAACTTGCCCTACGCTTACTTTGTAAGCTCCGGGGACACTGTCCCGGCGGGGACTATTCGCTTTTTTTAAGAAATAATAATAAATTTATAGCTTCCTAGTGGCACTTTTCCCAAACTATTTCCTTAAGTTGACGCCCCACCAGGGGCCCCTGTCCCGGGAGATTGTGAAACAATCGTAGGGCTAACAGTATTTAATTAAAAAAAATCTTACTTAGAAAGGGCTTATAGGCCCCGCCGGGCAAGTGTTCCGGGAGATTACGTAGTAATCGTAGGGCAATATATATAATTAAATAAATATTTATAATTTTTTATACTTATCTAAGTTTATTCAGTAAAGATCTTAAGATCAATTAGTTTATTAAATATTTTTTCAACAATTATAGTTTGATCTTCTAAAGCATCAATTATTAAACTATTTTCTTTAGCAACTATTTTATCAAATCCATCGCTAACTTTTTTTAAAAAATCTAATTTTTCAAAATTAGTTAGTATAGTTCTATTTTTTTTAATTCTATCTAAAGCTATTTCAGGTAAAATTTTTAAATATATAATTAAATCAGGAAAATTATTTTCACAAGCTATTTTATTTATAATTATAATATTATTTATATCATAATTATAACCATAGCCCTGATAAGCAATAGATGAAAAAACTGATCTATCAGATATAATAAGTTGCTTATTTTTTAAAGCAGGTTTTATGATAGTTTGATAATGTTCAGCCCTATCACAAGCAAATAAAAATATCTCAGTATTTTTATGGTGCTCGGTTTTTTCAATAATATTTTTTATTTCTTGTCCTAATTTAGTACTGCCTGGCTCTTGAGTTATTAAAAAATTAATTTTTAGATTTTGTAATTTTTTTTCTAAATTATTAATTAAGCTGCTTTTTCCTGCCCCATCTATTCCTTCAATGGCGATCCACATTATCTTACTTTCTAGAGTTTTAAGCTTAAAAAATATAAAAAGATCTGCCCAGCTGGGCTAGTTTATAATACTAATTTATAATATACGTATTACTAATTAAGTAATAGCTAAGTAGGTACAAATATTTAATTAGTATCTTAAAAAAATGCTTTATTTAAAATAATAATTCATAAAATACTAATAAGCAATTGCATTTTGAAAAAAGTTGGTATAGCCTGATAGCTGTTAATTTAGAAACCTCCATTTCCCCTATCAGATACTTTTTAAAGTCTAGTACTTTTTAAAGTTTAGGTGGGGGAAAATTAATTAAAAATATTTTAAATCTTAATGGATATTAAAAAACGTTTACCATATCGTCATAACTTTAGATTTTACAACAATCGTAAAGAGCGTACACCTAGTAGCTGGTTTAAAAGAGTTTTAACTTTAGCTCGAGAAGCTCGTTTTTTATACCATGGGTTCAAGCAGTATTCAAAACATGGAATAATAAAACCTAAATTTATTTTCAATGATACTGATCAAGATGGTATTTGGTGGATTGGGCATGCCACTTTTATTATAAAATTAAATAATTGTACTATTATTACTGATCCTGTTTTTGGTTCTTTACCTTTAGTAAGTAGATTAGTAAATGCCGGAATTGATCTAGAAAATATTCCTCATGTAGATTATGTTTTGATCTCTCATAATCATTGGGATCATCTTAATATGGCTTCATTAAGATTGCTTTACACAAAAAATAATAATATTACTTTTTGTGTACCAAAAGGTGATCTTCGTCATTTTAAAGATTATAAAAAGCAAACATTAGAATGGAACTGGTGGCAAACTAATAATATTGGTCCAATCAATTTAACTTTTTTACCATCTAAGCATTGGTCTCAATCTTCTTTATTTGATCGTAATAGGTCTTTATGGGGAAGCTGGTTAATAAAAAGTAATAAATCTATTTATTTTGGTGGAGATAGTTCTTTTGATACACATTTTAAAGAGATAGCCTATTATTACCCAAATATTGATTATGCTTTATTACCTATTGGTCCTTGTGAACCACGAGAAGTTATGTGTCATTCTCATATGAGCCCAGAAGAATCTTTAGATGCTTTTAGTGATCTTGGTGCAAAAATAATGATTCCGATGCATTGGGGTACCTTTTCTTTTGGTCTTGATGATATGTATAGCGCAATAGAAAGATTAAAGATTGCTATGTATAAAAAACAAATCAAAGACATTAAAGTTTTAGAAATTGGTGAACAATTTTGTATTTAATAATTTTTAAATCGTAACTACTCAGCTATTGCTTAGCGAATATTTTTTAGAGCCCTACGATTGTTGCACAATCTCCCGGGACACTGGCCCGGCGGGGCCTATTCGCTTTTTTTAAGAAGTAACAAATTAAATTTGTAGCTTTCTAATTTTGTTTTACCAAAGTTATTTTATAGAAGTAAGTATAGGGCAATTATCTAATAAAATTCTTATTTAAAAAAGGGCGTATAGGCCCCGCCAGGGGCCCATTTCCCGAAGCTTACGCAGTAAGCGTAGGGCAAGCTTGTAATATTTAAAACTTTAATATTTTATTAATATTAATAAATAGCTGAGTAGTTACTTTAAATCTTGTCAAATTGGGAATTAGATTCCCAATTTGATTGATTTTTATATTTAAATAATGCTAAAATTAGATTAATTAAAAAAATAAGTAATTTAAAAATGATAATAAGAGATATAGAAAAAGATTTAATAAATGCAGCAAAATATTTTCCAGTATTAACTATTTTAGGACCAAGACAGTCAGGAAAAACAACTTTAGCGAAAAAAATATTTGCTAATCATTTTTATGTTTCATTAGAAGATTTTGATATTAGAGATCAGGCTAATGAAGATCCGCGAAAGTTTTTAACTATAAATAAAAATGAATTCGGTATGATTATAGATGAAGTACAGCATGCACCTAAATTAATGTCTTATATCCAAACCATAGTTGATGAAGAAAAAAAGAATGGTTATTTTGTATTAACTGGATCACAAAATATTCTTGTAAATCAAGCTATAACACAATCTCTTGCTGGTAGAAATGCAATTATAACATTATTGCCTTTGTCTATATCTGAATTAAAAAGTAATAATCTATTACCAGATACTTTAGAAAAAGCTCTTTTTAAAGGTTGTTATCCTAAAATTTATTCTACAGATATACCAGCTAAAATTTTATATAATAATTATATAAATAGTTATGTAGAAAGAGATGTTAGGCAAATTAAAAATATTTTAGATTTATCAACATTTCAAAAATTCTTAATGCTTTGCGCTGGCAGAATAGGTCAGCTTTTAAACTTTAGTTCATTAGCAAATGATTGCGGTATAGATCATAAAACTGTTAAGTCATGGATATCTTTATTAGAATCAACTTATGTAATTTTTCTAATTTATCCGTATTATAAAAATTTTGGTAAAAGATTAACAAGTATGCCTAAACTATATTTTATAGATAGCGGCTTGGCATGTAATTTATTAAATATAAAAAATGAAATTGATATTGAAGGCCATTTTGCTAAAGGTGGATTAGCTGAATCATTTATCATCTCTGATATGTATAAACAATTTTATAATAGTCTTGAAAAGCCGTCCTTATATTTTTGGCGTGATTATCAAGGTAATGAAATAGATTGTCTAATAGAAAAAACAACATATTTATATCCTATAGAAATTAAATCCGGACATACTGTAGGTAGTGATTATTTTAAAACTTTTAATTATTGGCAAAAAACAGTTGGTGAATATAAAGAACAAAATTTAATAATTTATGGTGGAGATAAAGATATGTCTAGAGGTGATACGCAAATTATAAGTTGGAAAGATTCTGGAAATATTATTAAAAATATTTTTGATCTAAAGTAGTTAACTACTCAGCTATTACTTAATTATATGGCCCTACGATTACTACATAATCTCCGGGGACACGGGCCCCTGGCAGGGCCTAAAAGCCTTTTCTAGATAAGAATTAGTAACTACTCAGCTATTACTTAAATCTATGAATAATATATTAAATTAAAAAACTTACCCTACGATTGTTTCACAATCTCCGGGGACACTGTCCCGACGTGGCCTATTCACTTTTTTAAGAAATAATTGCTTATATCTTTTAGCCCCAGTTTACTATCTAAAGTTATTGAGCAAATATGATTTTACATAAGTAACTGTAGGGCAAGTATCAAAAAGCATAATTATTATTTTAAAAAAGGCGATTAGGCCCCGCCAGGGACCCTTGTCTCCGGAGCTTACGCAGTAAGCGCAGGGCAAAGCTTTTACTATTTTAAAACTCTAAAGCTAAATCTTGTAAACAAATATCGCCATTTTTTAAAAGCAAAAAAGCATGTTCTTTAAATGGGATCAGGCAATCCTGATTAGTATCTAAATTTAAATTATTATTAATTATTTTTTCTTGCATTTTATGGTCTATAATTAATAATTCAAAGATAGGCCTTCGTCCTTTAAACCCATCTACACATTTTTTACAGCCATTTGCTACAAATAAATAAGATAATGTTTTATTAAAAAGTCTTTGCATGGTTTTAAGATCTGCTTCTGTAGGTATTTTTTGTAAAGAACAATCACTACAAATTTGGCGCATTAATCTTTGAGCAATAATACCTTTTAACGTCGCAGCTAAAAAAACTGGTTCTATGCTTAAATATTTAAGCCTTAATAAAGAGCTTAAAGCATTTGTAGTATGTAAAGAAGATAATATTAAATGACCAGTAAGCGCAGCTTCTGTAGCTATTAGAGCTGTCTCTTTGTCTCTGATCTCACCTATTAACATAATATCAGGATCTTGGCGTAGTAAATTTCTGATGCCTTCTACAAATGTTAAGTTTATTTTTTTATCAATCTGGGTTTGAAATATGCCTGAAATATTATATTCTACCGGATCTTCTAGGGTGACTATATTTTTTTCTGGGCAATTTAAAAAATCTAATAAAGCATAAAGTGTTGTTGTTTTGCCAGATCCTGTAGGTCCTGTAACTAACAAACAACCATCTTTAGATTTTATTAGATTTTTTATTTTAGGTATAAACTCTTCTGGAAAGCCAATTTTTAAAAAACTAAAATTATTTTCTTTTTTCAAAAATCTTAAAACTACTTTTTCACCATTAATAGTTGGAAATATTGAAACTCTAATATCACAATTTAAATCATTTTCTTTAAATATAAAATGACCATCTTGAGGAGAATTTTTTTGTGAAATATCAAGATAGCTTAATATTTTAATTCTTATTATTAATTGTGTACCAATATTATATGTAAATGTATCTACTATTGATAAAATACTATCTACTCTTTTTCTTATTCGATAATTTTTTTTGAGCGCTTCTAATGGTTCTAGGTGAATATCTGAAGCATTTTCAAAGATAGCTTCAATTATTATCTTATTAAGTAAACTAATAATATCAATCATTAGACCTCTTTCAAAACCTATGAATAATATGATTTCTAAAAGTAATTAGACACATATGAGTAAATTTTTTTAAAAAGAACGTATAGGCCACGTCGGGCAAGAGTCCTCGGAGATTGAATAAAATGCAATCGTAGGGTTTTATAAGAAGTCTATTAAATAATCTATTATATATAATCTTCTTCTTCTTCTTCTTCAAAATCATCTATATCAAATTCCTCTTCATCTTCATCTTTTTCTTCTAAAGATTTAACTTCATCAAGTTCTTCTTCTGGTACATCTTCAAAGTAGTCTTCAATAGCTTCTATGATATCTCTACCTATTCCTACTTGCAGTTCAATTACTGCATCAGTGTATTTACCTAAATTCTCTTCCAGTCCAGGTTTTTCAGGATCACTAACACAAAATATTAAAATATTTTCATCAGTTTCTATAGGTATAGCTTCTTGCTCTAATAAAACTTCTTTTTCAAAAGATGTAATTAAGTCATGATCAAGCATGGCACCTTGAACATCTAAAGAAGGTAAGCTATATAAAATACTATAAGCTCTTAATAATTGTTGTCTTGTTATTAATCCTTCATCTAATAAGAAATAGCCAAAATTATCTTTTTGATAGTTTTTAAAATTAGCAATAATTATATCTTGTTCATCTTGATTAATAGCTTTAATTTTTATTAA
>CAXNIA010000038.1:0-5796 GCA_964202375.1 Candidatus Babeliales bacterium
CAAATTTCAAAAGTATAGGAATATTTGAGGCTAAATCTGTAAATAAAGTAAATTTAGATTCACTATTTGCTACCTTATTATTAATACTTTCAATTAATTTTTTTGATAAATCTGAAATGTCATAATTAGATGGTAATATATTAATAGAAATATCATTAGATATTGTTTCAAAAATACCTATTGATATTTGACCAATTCCATCAGCTTTGACTACAGGACCTATAATATCCATCGAAAAACTAAACCCAATCCAAGCCAAATAATAATATTTTTTAATCAAAATATGATCTCCTTATATATGATCTGCTTATGTTTACCATTTAAAAACTTTTTTATATTTCTCAAATACAAAATCTTCTTCACCTTTCTTAATACTAATTTTAGATTGATCAAAAATATCTATGGTCGATAATCCCTTAGGATTAAAATAATAAATTCCACAAATAATATTCATTTTATAATAAATAGCACCCAACTCAGCTGCTCTGCACCACATTTCCCAATCACCGGCAGACTTAAATTTAGAATCAAAAAAACCATATTTATCATGAATAGATTTACGCCACATGGGCATAGGTCCTGGAGGATTACTTAACATATTTTGAGTTGTAAATTGCTTTGAAAACCATATAGTTATTTTATCAATAGAATCAACAACTTTTGCATCATGGAATCTTTTGTCTAAATTTGATAATTTAAATAAATATTTTTTTATTGATGCATTTTGTTCAAAAGAAACTAAGCAGTCTCCATAAACCAAGGAGATATTAGAATTATTTTCTAAAAAATTAGCCATTAACTCTAAATTATCATACATCCTAAGATCATCAATATTCCAATTAGTTATTAAATCTGATGATGATAAACTTATACCTATATTCCAACATTCATAAAGAGTTGGCGTATGATTTAATCTTATAAATTTAATATTTCTAAATTGATCTTTCAGGTTTTCGAAATATAGATATTCATTCTCATCAGAGTTGGCATCAATAATTATAAATTCACATTCATGAAAAATGCTTTGTTTCTGTATATTGTTTATGTATTTTTTTACAAAATCACCTCCCTTATAGACAGAAGTAATAACACTAACGCGATAAGAAAAAATATTATTAAAGAATAAAATAAACAAAAAAATAAAAGCCATATTTTATATCCTAAAATCTTAAATAATTTAACTTTAATATTTTTAAAGCTGCTAAAGATAAACTTTTGACAACATAATAGATCATATTATTTGCTATCTATATTTTCTATGAACCATTTATAAGTAATCTCTAATCCATTTATTAAATTCATTTTTGGAGCCCATCCAAAAGATTTAATTTTAGATATATTTAGTAATTTTTGTGGTGTTCCATCTGGTTTACTTGAATCAAATATTAATTTACCTTTATAATTAACAACAGCTGCGATATTATGTGCTAATTCATTAATTGTTAGATCATAACCACAACCTATATTTATGATCTCATTACTATTATACTCATTCATTAATGCAAATAATGCTTCAGCTAAATCATCTATATATAAAAATTCTCTTCTTGGGCTACCTGTACCCCAAATAACTACTTCAGACTCATTATTTATTTTTGCATTATGAATTCTTAACATAAGTCCAGGAATTACATGTGAACCAAGTAAAGAAAAATTATCTTCGGGACCATATAAATTTGTTGGCATACAAGATATAAAATTTGTATTATATTGCTTATTATAAGCTTGGCACATCTTTATTCCAGCTATTTTTGCTATCGCATACCATTCATTTGTAGGCTCTAAAAAACCATTTAAAAGATATTCTTCTTTTATAGGCTGAGAGCATAATCTTGGATAAATACATGATGAGCCTAAAAATAATAATTTTTTTACACCATATTTATAAGAAGAACTGATAACATTTAGCTCTATTCTTAAATTTTTAGTTAAAAAATCTACAGGATAATTATTATTTGCCAGTATTCCACCAACTTTTGCTGCTGATAAAAAAACATAATCTGGTTTATTATCTTTAAAAAATTCATCAACTAATGACTCATTTTCTAAATCGAGTTCATTATGATTTTTTAAAATTAAATTATTATAACCATTTTCTCTCAATACTCTACATATACTTGAGCCTACTAGGCCATTATGCCCTGCAACAAAAATTTTTGAATCCGTAGGCATTTTAGCCAAAAGATTAGATATAATTAAAAAAAATATCAAAAAAACCATGATTTATAAACCTATTTTATTTCAAAATTAATCATTTCTTTAACTAATTCTTTAAAGTTAACTTTTCTCTTCCATCCTAATACTTGCTCCGCCTTACTAGGATTACCTAATAATAGCTCAACTTCAGCTGGTCTGAAAAACCTTGGGTTAACCTTGACTAAAGCTGCTCCTATTTTAGAATCTAAGCCAACTTCATCAATACCCTGATTTTGCTAAGTTATATTAATATGAATTTTATTAAATGCAAATTTTATAAATTGATTTACTTATTATAAAATATTTAATAATTTATAATAATATTCATCAGGTCTAAAAAAAGCTTAGGATTAAATGATTTGCAATCTTATTTTAATATTTTCAATATGTTTATTTAATAATTCTAATGCATTTAAAATTACATACATATCAACTATAAATAAATGTGGCATAGCTACTTATACAAGACATTTAGTTAATGAATTAAATAGGCTTGGAGAAAGTGCAAAAATTATTAATAGCCTTCAATCTGCTGATCATATAATTAATGAACTAGCAAAAGAAATTCCTGATATTATAAATTTACAATTTTCTGCTGGTACAGTTAATTTAGATTTTTTAAAAGTTGCTGATTGGGCAAAATTAAATGATGTAAAATTTATTGTAACTGTTCATGAAAACTTTTTTTGGCTTCCGGATTTAATTTTAAAAGCCGACAAAGTTATTTTACATAAAGATGACATCAAAAGTGATTCTTTAAAATATATTTCAATTCCAATGGCTGTTCCAAATTTTGAATTAAAATATACAAAATCTGAATTAAGAAAAAAATATAGCTACAACAATAATGATATTATTATTAGCACCTTTGGTTTTATGATAGGTTGGAAAAATCATGCTAAAATTGTTTATAAATTAACACCATATTTAAATAAAAATAAAAATATAAAGTTACAACTTTTAACTTCATATAGTACAAGAATTGATTTAAGAAATGAAGATAAAAAAATAAAAAAAGCAATTAAAGATTCTAATGTTAGCAATCAAATAGTTCATATTACTGATTTTTTACCTGATAAAGAAATTTGCGAAAGATTATATATATCAGACTTAGGCTTTTTATGGGGAGAAAAAGATTATGCCATAAAAGTATTAGGTAGTACACCAAATACAACTTCAGCTTCAGATAAACAATTTGTATCTGCCAGACTACCTTTAGTAATTGTAGATTGTGCCCATTATCATAATTGTAATACTGGAGTAGTAAAAACAAATCAAAATATTAGACAATTTATAGATACAATTATAAAAACAGTTGAAGATAAACAAAAATTAGAAAAATTAAGAAAAGAAATGGATGATAAGTATCAAAAAAATTGTAGTTCAACAATAATAAATAAACATTTAGAAGTTTTTTATAGTTTATTAAAATCATGAAAAAAACAATACTAATAATTTTTAGCTTTTTAATTTTATATCCATATAAATGTGCCATAGTAGGACTAAATCTAGATGGTCATGGATTAAGCCAGATCACTCAAGGCTTAAAAAGCATCTTAGAAATAAGTCATGATATTACTGTTTTATCTAGCCGGAGCGGTAAAAACACTGGTGAATTTGATTTTGTTATTTTTACTGATTCAATAACTTGCTTTAAACAAGACCTAACTCAAAGTTTACCAAAAGCAAAAATTAAAATCGCTTATTGTTTATGGGAAACAGATAAGCTTCCTGAAGAATGGGTAACTATCTTAAATAATAAATTTGATTTTGTGATAGTTGCTTCAAGTTGGTTTGTAAATAAATATATAGAGAATGGTGTTCAAATACCTATTTTTTGTATACCACTTGGTTTAGATACAAAAAAGCTAGAATATATTGATTATGAATTAAATAATAATAATAGCGATAAGGAAGATAAGTTTTATTTTACCTGTATATCATCTTTTTTTAGGCACAAGAATCAATTATTATTATTAGAAGTTTTTCAAGAATTATTTAATAATAGTGATGTAGGATTAATTTTAAGTGGTCATGCCCCAACCTATGATACATATTTTAATAAAATATTAGCTAAAGCAAAAAAATATAATAATAAAAATATTATTATAAATTCTAAACAGCTAGATGATCAAGAATTTGCTGAAATAATTAAAAAAACTTCAGTTCTATTATCAATTTCTACAGGTGAAGGGTTTTCTTATACGCCTCGTGAAGCAGCAGCTTTAGGTATACCTACCATAATACCTGCAAATACTGCTTATTGGGACTTAATAGAAAATGATTATGCTTCTATAGTTATAAATTGTCCAACTAAAATAGAAAGTTTTTGTATATTACAAAATAAAATAATAGGCAATGGCTTTTTGGTTTGTAAGAATAATCTTAAAAATGCTTTAATTAATATTTACAAAAATTATAATGAATACAAAAAAGAGGCGCAAGCAAAAAAAGAGCTGATTAAAAATAGTTATTCTTGGCAAAAAGTTAATAACTTATTTACAAAAATATTAGAGCCGCAATCATGGTTTTTAAATAGCGAAAACAAAATAACAAATTTAGGTATTTTTTGTAATGACAAAAACTTAATAAATAAAATTAATATTATGATTGAGTCAAAAGCTAATTAATTAATAATTAACAAATAATAAAAGTAAAGCAATGAAAAAAAAATATATAATTAATTTTATATTAATTTGTTATTCATCAATTTTTTCAAATATTATAAATGAGAATAAAGAAAAAATTAAAATACAAATTGTAGGTGGCGGATTATCTAATAGAGGAATTGAAGGAATAGGGATAAAACTATTTGAATCATTAATTGACGATTTTGAGATTAATTATACTTTAACTACAGGTCTTGACACTTCTTCATTTAATGATGAATTAATAAAAAAAATATTATATTCAATAAAAAATAATTTAATAGAATATGATATTGCTATTTATACTGATTTAATAGCTAAAATAGATAATAATATTGTTTTTTCTAATATTAATTTGTTAAAAAAATCTAAAATTAAAATAGCTCTTTCTATGCTAGAGTGCTCACCAATTCCGCATATTTGGGTTCAATATTTAAATGATTTTTTTGATTATATTATAGTGCCAACTGAATGGGTAAAAAAAGTTTATATTTTAAGTGGCGTAAAAAAACCTATATATGTAATACCATTAATTGTTGAAGAAAATGATATCAAAAAAATAAAAACAAAATCGATAGATTTTATATTTGGTTGCATTGGAGGATTTGGAGAAGATAAAAATCTTCATAAAGTTGCCCAAGCTTTTTTAGAAGAATTCAAAGATGATTATAATGTTAAATTAATAATTAAAGCTTCTGGTTCTCCTTCAACAAATCAGAAACTAGCTAAAAATATTATTTCAACATCTAAGAAAACAAAAAATATTAAATTAATTTGGGGTTATTTATCAAAAAAAGATCTTTTTCAGCTACTTTTATCATATGATGCTTTTGTTTTAGCTTCTAAGGGTGAAGGCTTTTCATTATTACCAAGAGAAGCTATGGATATCGGTATCCCTTGTGTATTATCTTATAACTCATCACATATAGAATTATGTGATCAAAATTTAGCA
>CAXNIA010000039.1:0-5646 GCA_964202375.1 Candidatus Babeliales bacterium
TAGTAACTACTCAGCTATAAGTTTGCCCTGCGCTTACTGCGTAAGCTCCGGGGACAAGGACCCCTGGCGGGGCCTAAGCGTCTTTTTTTAAAAAGAATTTTATTAGATGATGGGTACTTGCACGATAACTTCTGGTCGCCAACTGGGCTAGAATGTATAAACAATTATTTCTTAAAAAAAGCGAATAGTCCCCGCCGGGACAGTGTCCCCGGAGATTGTGAAACAATCGTAGGGCAAGCTTTTTAATTTACCATATTGTTCATAAATTTAAGTAATAGCTGAGTAGTTACTTTATTATTAATTAAATAATAGCTGAGTAGTTACAAATTTATATTTTTATTTATCATATAAATTTGATTCTAACAGTTTATTAAGCATTACTTTCAATAGTCTTGATATTTATTAACTAATTATTTTATAAAAAAATAATAATAAATATTTAGGGGAAGTAATGTTTATTTTTATTATTTTTATATTTATAAATACTTGCTCTCATATTTATAATTTAGATCCACGTTTATCTTTAAAAGCCTGCGATATAATTAAAAAACATGTTGACAGCTTGCCTATAAAAAATATTGCTATTCAAAAATCTGATTTACACTTTCTAAGCTCCTTTTTTTGTTTAAAGCATAAGCCAGATAGTTTTTATATATTTGCAAATTGTTATGAACCAATTTGTTTAATAGAGCTTAATAATAATTTAAAAGTTTGTGTTTCTTCCGGATTAATTTTTGATTCAGAGTTTTATAATTTAGAAATTATTAATAGCTTACCTAAAGTTAAATCAACTTTTTTTGATAAAAAGTTAGGATTTTTAGCCACTTTGCCAGAATTTTGTTTTGAAAAATATAAAATTGAACTCGAATCTCAAGAAGAAATATTTTTTAAGAATAAGCATTTAAAAATTATAAGCTCTATAGAAAAATCTTTCACTTTAGATTTAGAAGAAAAAATAAATCAATTAATAGTTCATAAAAAAATACCAAATTCAGCAACTTTAGATGTTAGATTTGCTGATCAAATTATCCTAAAGGGGAGAGAGGGTCATGGCTAAAGTATTTAAAGAACCATTGTTAGTTGCTATAGATATTGGAACAACTAAAATTTGCACCTTGGTTGGTAAGGTTTTAAGCAATGATGAAATAGAAATTATTGCAGTAGCAACAGCACCATCTGATGGATTAAAAAAAGGTGTGGTAGTTGATATTCAAAAAACAGTAGCATCCATTAGAAAATCTGTACAAGAGGCAGAGTTTATATCTGGTTATAAGATAGAGCAAGCTTCAATTGGGGTATCAGGTAGCCATATTAATTCTTTTAATTCTCATGGTGCTGTGCCTATTAAGCGTAAAGAAGTTAAGTCTTATGATATCAATAATGTTTTAAATGCTGCAAGAGCTGTTTCTATTCCAGAAGGGCAGCAAATATTACATGTTATCCCACAGTTTTATAGCATAGATAGTCAAGATCTTGTTATAGACCCAATGGGCATGTATGGAGTTAGGTTAGAATCTTGGGTTCATATTATTACTGGCTCAATAGCTACAGTTCAAAATTTAATTCAATGTTGCCATCTTGCAGGAGTTTCTGTTACAGATATTGTTTTAGAGCAACTTGCTTCAGCTGAAGCTGTTTTAAGCAAAGACGAAAGAGAGCTTGGTGTTGCTTTATTAGATATTGGGGGCGGAACTTCAGATTTTGCTCTTTATCATCATGGCGCACTAAAGCATACTTTTGTAATACCTTCAGCCGGTAATCATCTAACTCAAGATATTGCTATAGGTTTGCATACTAGTTTGCAAGAAGCTGAGCATCTAAAACATAATATGAACTTAGTACCAGCAGATCAATTTAATCTTTTTAAAAATATTGTAGAAGCCAGGCTTAATGAAATATTGCAAATTGCTTTTAATCAGGTAGAAAATCATAATTTAAGCTCATATATGTCAAGAGGATTAGTTATTACAGGTGGTGGAGCAATGTTAGAAGGTATAGTTGATAATGCTTTACAAGTTTTTAATAGTAACATTAGAATTGGGGTTCCCAGATTAACTTATAGTTTAGATATTATAAACCATCCAATGTATGCGACAGCTTATGGATTAATGTTAATAGGTTTAAAAGAGCAACAAGCACCATTGAATAAAATAAATGGACCAGTAATCGCTAAGCTATTTTATAGGATGAAATCATGGGTGACAGATTTTTTTTAAACTGTTGTAATTTAAATTTGACGATAACTTACTTAGTGCTATATTCTTTTCAATTAAAATAAACCTGAAAGCTTTCAGCTAAAAAAGGAGAGCTATATGATAGTTTTAGAAAATGAACCTAGCATGGTTAAACCTCTTATAAAAGTAATAGGTATCGGTGGTGCTGGCGGCAATGCTGTTAATAGTATGATTGAAGCAGGGTTTGATGGCATAGAGTTTATTGCAGCAAATACTGATGCTCAAGCTTTAAATAATTCTAAGGCTGATCAAAAAATACAACTAGGTACTAAATCAACAAAAGGTCTTGGAACAGGAGCTAATCCTCAATTAGGTCGCAGAGCTGCAGAAGAAGATATTGAAAGAATTTTAGATAAAGTAGGCGATGCTGAAATAGTATTTTTAACAGCAGGAGCAGGTGGTGGTACAGGCTCAGGAGCTTCACCTGTAATAGCGCAAGCTTTAAAAGAAAAAGGTATCTTAACGATCGGTATAATTACAAAGCCCTTTAATTTTGAAGGTCGCCGTAGAGAGCTGGTTGCACAGGAATGTTTAGCTTCTTTGCAAAAAAATATTGATACTTTAATTGTTATTCCAAATCAAAAATTATTAGAGCTTGTTGATAAAAATATTTCAATGATAGATGCCTTTAACATGATTAATAATGTTTTAGTCCAATCTGTTAGAAGTATTTCAGAAATTATTACAAAAACTGGTCATATTAATGTTGATTTTGCTGATCTTAAAACTATCATGAAAGATCGCGGTTTAGCTTTAATGGGTACTGGCAGCGCATCTGGAGAAAATAGAGCAAAAGAAGCTGCTTATAAGGCAATTAATGCACCTCTTTTAGATTCTTTAAATATTAATGGTGCGCAAGGTGTTCTTTTAAATATAACCGGTGGTAACAACCTAACTTTGCATGAGATAAATGACATAGCTTCTATTGTTTATAACGAATCTGATAGTAATGCTCATATTATTATAGGTTCTGTGGTTGACCCAAATATTAAAGATGAAATTTTTGTTACTGTTATAGCGACAGGCTTTGCTTCTAAGCAAGCTGAAAAAGAAGATCTTAGTTCTTCAAATATAGTTTTAACAGCAAAAAAAACTTCTTTAGAAGATAATGAAAAATTAAAAAATAATAAAAAAGTTGAAAAAATAGATCTTGATGATTTAGATGTACCTACTTTTTTACGTCAGCGTGAACAATTTAATGATAATGCATAATTAAAGGCTAAAACAATGAAAATAACTTCTTTTTCTAGATTAACATGTCTGTCTATAATTTTTTTAAATTTATCTTTATTTTGCTCAGATAAAGATTCTAGTAGAGATTCTAGGCTCAAGGGTGTCTCAGCTAGAAATAGCATGAGTAGTTTATTTGGAGATGGCAGGTTTGTTCAAATGAGATCTCTAGATGATAAGGTATTATCACTTGCGGAAGTCAAACAATTAGCTAGTATTGGTCAAGCAGATCAAATTACAAGCTCAGCAGCTGCAGGATTTGCTGATTTAGAAGAAGCGGCAATGTTAGTATCAAAAGATGATATTGGTTTAGACTTAACAATTGAAGAAGATTTGTTTTCGCAAGCCCCTGTTGCTGTAGGAAGAACTTGGACTCAAAGTCTTACTGAAGCATGGTATGGAAAGGCTATAGCTGTAAAAAAAGAAATCGATCAAAGCGCTTTTGATGTAAGAAATCGTGCTAATGCTGGAAATCGTTTAAATTGGGCTCTTTTAGATAATGTAAATGAAGAAAAAAAGGCTGTTCAAAAGGCTTTATCCGATCATCAAAGAGCTTTAGATGAATTAACAAGAGTCAGGAGCCATCATTTAAGTTATACTTCAGCTTTTTCTCATTGTGCTCTAGCTAATAAGTTAGAAATTAATGCTGCGGGTGATTTATATAAACATATTCGTGCAGCTAAATATGTGGCCATGATACAATTACATAAACAGTTATCTGAAGCTGCTGAATATTTAAAACATCTTAAAGCAGAAGAAGAAAGAATTAAATTAATTGGCAGGATAGAGCGTCCTTCTTCTCCATCAGAAAGCTATGATTCGCTAGAAACTTTAGTTACTAGATCTAGGGCTTATGCTTTAGCTGAAGAAGCTAAGAAAAAAAGAGAAGCTGGCGAATAATTTTTTATAAAATAATAAATTTTGCCCTGCGCTTACTTTGTAAGCGCAGGGTACAGGGGCCCCTGGCGGGGCCAAAGCGCCTTTTTTCAAGTAATAATTATGCTGTATTTTATATTGGCCCTACACTTTACTGCGTAAGTTATGGGGGCAGGGCTCCATAGCATTAACTTAAGTAAGACAACTTGGGTATAGAAGTTTAGAAGAGCTACAAATTTAATTTGCTACTTCTTAAAAAAAGCGAATAGGCCCCGCCAGGCCAATGTCCCCGGAGCTTACAAAGTAAGCGCAGGGCAAGTTTGTAGCACTTAAAAATATTAATTAAGTAGTAGCTGGGTAGCTAAAAAAGAGTTTTTTATGATTTTATTATTACTTTTTGTATCGATAATATTGCCAGATAATTTAAAAAATAAATTTGATGAAGCTTATCAAGAAAAAATTAGTTATAATAATTATCATCAATACATAGTAAACCTCACTTTAAATCTTTGCGCTATTGATAGTTTTAGTGATGAAAATGATAAAGAGTTTGTTAATTTATTTTTAAAAAGATTAAATGATAAACCATTACTTTCTTTTATAGATGCTATTTTAAAGCCAGACCTAGATAGACAAAGAATTTTTAATTATCTTAAGCAAGAGTTTAATATTTTTGCAAAACAAGAAATTATTAATATCTTAGACTCTGAGTACAAAGACAGAGCTGAAGAAGAAAAGATAAAAATAACAAAGCATTTAATTAATCTAAAATTAGATGCTTTGTTAGATTCTTATCAATTATTTGATATTTGGACTCATTATGGTTTGTTTAAATCCTTTGTTGGTAATGCTTTAATTAAAAATATACAAGAACTATTTGATAATTTACCAAAATAGTCTTATCTTAAGTTGATATTATTAGTAATATATTTGCTCAACAAAGATAAGTAAAAATAACTGAGATTAAAATATACAATAAGTTTTAGTCTTAAGAAAGCGAATAGTCCCCGCCAGGGACCCTGTCTCCGGAGATTACGTAGTAATCGTAGGGCAATTAGGTAATAGCAGAGTATTTATAAGTTTTTTATAGTTACTTATGTCTATTGAGCAAATACTTATTAATTTATAAATTATTGACAATGTGTAAATAATTGTGTAATTATTAAGATAAGAAGATTAATTAAGTTTTTTGAAATTTTTAAAAATATTTGGGGGCGTACTGGCTTCGACGTGTTGAGGATATGAAAGAGAGCATACCGAGTTTTGTCTGTGCAGCTCGTAAACTAAGCAGTCAAACAATAAACGC
>CAXNIA010000040.1:0-5620 GCA_964202375.1 Candidatus Babeliales bacterium
TAACTTATCAGCTAAAATTAATTTAATTAAAAATGATAAAAAAGAAGAGGCAATTTATAATTATTATAAAGCAATTAAAACTTGCGATGATCATGAGATAATAATTTGTTTAGATGGAAATAATTGGTTCGCTAATGATTTAGTATTAGAATTATATAATAATATTCATCAAGATAATAACATTTGGTTAACTTATGCAAAATTTAACAATTGGCCTAAAAATATAATTAGCGAAACTACAGCATATCCCAATCAAATTATAGAAAACAGTAGATTTAGAAGCTATAAATATCTAGCTAATCAAGGGCAATCTTTTTATGCTTGGTTAGCAAAAAAAGTTATGGGAAATGATTTAATAAAACATGATCTTGAAAATAAATCATTAATAATCCCAATGTTAGAAATGGCTGGTCAAAATCATAAATTTATTGATCAAATAACTATTCAAAAAAATAATTTAATAAATAAAAGCTTAGAAAACAAACTAGAAATAAAAAATAAATACAAAAAAATAAATACTAGTAATGATACTGATTTATCAATAGTTGGTTATATTTATTTAAATGATGGGATAGGAAAAATACCAATTAACTTCTTTGATTTATTAAGTGATGAAATTAAAATAAATTTTATTAACACAAGACAACAACTTGACAAAGAAGGGTTAAGAGAAAAAGATAATTTAATTTTAGAAAACTTATCAAGTAGCTCTAAAATAGCTATTTATACAGATATTATATGGCATAACAATACTAATTATATCAATTTCTTACCTGCTTCTAAAATAAAAATAGCTTATTCCATGTTTGAAGCTACAAAAATACCTAAAGAATGGGTAAAAATATTAAATAATAAATTTGATATGGTAATTGTTCCTGATAAATTTTTAGTAGAAGTTTACCAGAAATCTGGAGTTAAAATACCTGTATTTAAACTCCCGCTACCAGTGATATTAGAAGATATCTTAAGATTTAATAAAAATAGAACTAAGAATAAAGAATTTATTTTTGGCTGTTGTGCTGCAAATGAAGATCGAAAAAATTTAGAATTTTTAATCAAAACTTTTCATAAAACATTCAAAAACTCTAAAGAAGTTAAACTAATTATTCAAAGTAAAATAAAAAGAGATAGTTCATGCAAAGAACTAGTTGATGTAGTAAAAGAACTTAATTGCACAAATGTTGAGATAATTAATAATGAATTAGCCAGAGAAGAATATCTAAAAGTATTAAATAGTTTTGATTGCTATGTTTTAATATCTAAAGCTGAAGGATTTTCAATAACACCTCGTGAAGCATTAGCCATGAAAAAACCTTGCATATTATCAAACAATACTGCGCATAAAAAAATGTGTGCAAAAAAATATGCTTACGGCGTAAAATCGGAAATCAAAGAGTCTGCCTACTATAATATTTTTGGAAAAGACGTTGGTTATAATTTTGCAATGAAAGAAGAAGATCTAAAAAAAGCTTTTTTAGAATTATATAATAATTATGATCAATATTTAAGCAAAGCTGAAGAAAATCAAAAATGGGTTGAAAAATATTTAGCAAAAAACTTAAAGTTTAAATATCTAAACCTTGTAAAACCTAAAAAAATTATCTTAGGGCCTACAAATAAGATAACTAATGATTATTTAATGACTAACTCAAAAAAACTATATTTAAAATATAATGAATTAAGTAATCTTGAGCCAACTGATGGCAGAACTAAAAAACAAATGTTATAATAAACTAAATATTTTAAAAAAGTTTATTTATGATCATAATTGAAGGTAATATTGGGGCAGGAAAATCAACTTTTTTAAAACTTTTAGCTAAAGCTAGTCAAGATCTTGAAGTAGCTCAAGAACCTTTAGAAAGCTGGCATAAAAAAGAAGATGGTTCTAATTTATTAGAAAATTTTTATACAGATCCAAAACGTTGGGCCTATACTTTAGAAACATTTGCTATGGCTGCAAGGCTTCAAGACCATATTTTAAATTCTAAAATTTTAAAACCAATAGTAGTAGAACGCTCTATCTATTCTGGTCATTATTGCTTTGCAAAAAATGATTTCTTATCTGGTTATATGACGCCTATAGAATGGGAACTTTATCAACAATGGTTTAAAACTATTATAGCATCTTATGCAAAGCCACCAAAAGCTTTTATATACCTAAAAGTTTCACCTAAAATAGCTTTAGAAAGAATTAAAAAAAGATCTAGGACAGGTGAGGAAAACATCAGCTTAGAATATCTTATAGAAATTGAAAAAAGACATGAAGAGTTTTTAATAAATAAACAAGATATCTTAGCTAACATAGCTGATTTACCTGTAAAAATATTAAACCTCGATCAAGATATCAATCAAGATATTATAAATGAGGCCTTAAGTTTTATAAAATTAAACAGTTAATTATAATTTTATTTGTAACTATTCAGCTATAAGTTTGCCCTGCGCTTACTACGTAAGCTCCGGGGACAGTGTCCCGGCGGGGACTATTCGCTTTTTTTAAGAAATAATCGCTTATACGTTCTAGCCCAATTGGGGAGCTAAAGTTGTTGAGCAAATATGATTTTACATAAGTAAGTGCGTGATAATTATCTAATAGACCTCTTTTAAAACCTATGAATAATACGATTTTTCCTATAATAATTAGATACATGTTGGTATTATTTTTTTAAAAAGAACGTATAGGCCCCGTCGGGCCAGTGTCCCGGAGATTGCATATAATGCAATCGTAGGGTTTTGTCAGAAGTCTAATAAAATTCTTATTTAAAAAAGGGCGATTAGGCCCTGCCAGGAGCCCAAGTCCCCTGAGCTTACAAAGTAAGCGCAGGGTAAGTTTATAAGACTTAATAACAAATAGCTGAGTAGTTACCTGAATAGTTACGATAATTCTTATCTAAAAAGGGCGTATCGGCCCCGTCAGGGGCCAAAGTTCCCGGAAATTACGTAATAATCAAAGTACAATAAAAATAAAATATTATAATTAAGTAATAGCTAAGCAGTTACTAATACTTTTAAAAATAATTAAAAGTTTTTATTAAAATAAACTATCCCGGAAGGATCAGATTCTGTAAGCTCAAAGCCCATTTTTTCATAAAGATTTCTAGCTCGCTCATTATTAGTTCTTGTTAGAAGCTGTACATTCTCAAAACCTTTTTCTTTCAACTCAGCAAAAATATCTTCTAATATTCTTTTAGCATAACCCTTACCTCTGGCTTCTTTACTAATAGCTAAAAATTGAATCCAAGCTGTTCTAAAATTTTTAGGATGATAAGTTAAAAATCCGACAGGTTTTTCATTATCAACCAGTACTTTAATATTTAATTTTCCCAAATGTTCCATTCTTTCTTTAGAAGGAACTTTATTATCTATCATAAAATCAACATCAAAGTTTGGATAATTAACTAACCAATCATAATCATCATTAATAACCTGTTTAATAAAAAGTCTATCTCTTTTTTCTTCAAAATTTACTAATCTAACTCCATTTATAATAGGTGCTTTATAATTTTTTAAAAATAAAAAAATTAAACCAAAAATAATAATTAAAAAAACATAAATATAGGTATTTTTAAATTTCATATTCATTTTTATAATCGATATTTATAAGGGTTAAACCACAAGCAGGTGCTGTTAGAAAACTTTGTTGAGGATTTTTTTCTAAAAGTGCTTTAATTAAATTATTTCTTGAAAGCGCAGGATAAGCAGCAACAATGATCATACTACCAACCAATCTTCTAATCATATATCTTAAAAAACCTTGGCCTTTAATAATAAATCTTATTCTATCTTCAAAATAATCTATTTCAATCTCATCAATAGTTCTTATCGTAGACTCAGCATCATCACCGGTACAAAATGATCTAAAATCATGAGTGCCTTTAAAAACATCAGGCAAACTTTTTAATTTGGTTAGATCTAGATCTTTACCGCTATACCAACAATAACGAGAGGCAAAAGGTGAACATTTAATTAAAGATATATCATAATGATAGATCTTTTGTAAAACATTTTTTCTAGGATTAAATAATTCTGGACATTTTTGTAACTTTTTAATTAAAATATCTTTAGGTAAATTATCATTTAAAATTTTAATTAATTTTTCTTCAGCAAGATCTAAAGAAATATCTATACCAATAACTTGACCTAAAGCGTGAACTCCTGAATCAGTTCTAGATGCTCCAGCTATTGTAATGTTGGAGAAAAATGTATTTTTATAAGATCTAATAATAGTATCTTGTATCGTATTACCATGGTCTTGTGACTGCCAACCTTGATAATTAGTACCATCATAAGAAACTATAGCTTTATAATATGCCATAATAAAAATGGGTGCCTATTGTGTTAATAATAGACACCCCAACTAATTAATAATTAGAAGCACAATAAGGCAATAATGCCATAATACGTGCTTTTTTAATTTCTTTAGCAATAACACGTTGATAACGTGAACTGATTCCAGAAATACGAGCTGGAGTAATTTTACCACGCTCTGTAATAAAAGATTTTAAAAAGTTTGCATTTTTATAATCTATTTGTTTTCTTGATTCAGGATTAACAACAAAACGACAAGTTTTTGCAGTACCTACACTAGAGCGACGGGTTTTCTTTTTAAGAAGCCTGCTGCTTATTTTAATTTTAATTTTTTTTGTCATAATATTTCCTTATGCTGCATTTAATTCTTTAGCTGATCTATCTAGTCTAGAATCATCAAACCTATCATTTGAATTATTACGTGAACTTTCACGTGAAGAACTATATTCTGAAGGTTGCTCTTCTAAAGATTCAGGGCGAACATAACTTAAACCTTTTTTTAAGTCTAAGCATGAAGTCATGTCACGCAAAACAAGACTTGTAAAGCGAACAGCAAACATGTTTCTAAGTGCTTTATTAAGAGCGCTTTCGTCTACATTGCTTTCAACTTCAAATCTAGCTAAATAATATACACCATAATTATTTTTTTTTACTAAATAGGCTAAATGAAATTTACCCCAACGTTCAAAAGAAACTAATTGACCACCAAATTCTTTGATAATATCAAAGTATGACTTTTGCAAATTTTCAGCTTCCTGATTTGTAATCTCAGGTGAAGCTAAAATTAATGTTTCATAACGTACCATAAAAATATACTCACTATTGGAAATGTGTTTTACACAATACACAGTGTTGTCACTGTGTTAGTTTTATTATTATAACAGAATTAATTAAAAAAAAACTATAAAATTTGGTAACTACTCAGCTATTACTTAAAGCTATGAATAATATATTAAATTAAAAAATTTACCCTACGATTGTTACACAATCTCCGGGGACACTGTCCCAGCGGGGACTATTCGCTTTTTTTAATCTTCAATTAACTATCAAATGACATACTATTAGTTAATACTAATAATTAAAATTCATATTTACTTAACTTTAGGTTACAAGAACTAGGCCAAAATATCTAAGAAATTGCTTCTTAAAAAAAGGCGCTTAGGTCCCGCCAGGGACCCACGTCCCCGGAGATTACATAGTAATCGTAGGGCAATATATTATTAATTAAGTAATAGTTGAATAATTACAAAATTTGTATTCTATGCATTACTCGACCAATACTTCTAAAATGGTCTTTTCCTTGCACTAAAGCAAT
>CAXNIA010000041.1:0-5600 GCA_964202375.1 Candidatus Babeliales bacterium
GCCCTACGATTGTTACACAATCTCCCGGGACACTGTCCCGGCGGGGACTATTCGCTTTTTGTTAGGAAGTAACAAACTAAATCTGTAAGCTTATGCAGTAAAGTATAGGGCAAGTATCAAAAAGCATAATTATTATTTAAAAAGGGCGATTAGGCCCCGCCAGGGGCCCAAGTCCCCGGAGCTTACAAAGTAAGCGCAGGGCAAGCTTGTAATATTTAAAACTTTAATATTTTAAAAAAAGATAATTAATAGCTGAGTAGTTACAATATTTTATAGTTACTTATGTTTATTGAGCAAATACTTAAATAGCTAACTTGAATTTTAATAATAAATTTTTTATTACTTCTAAAGTTTTTGGAGCTGTTTCAATAGCAAGAATATATTGCTTTTGATCATAAACATGTGATGCCATATTGCGCAAACAAATGGATTTTATTAAAATATCGTATTCTTTTTCATTTAAAAAATTTATTTCTTTCGCTATTTTTAAAATATCTTTAGGTGCACCAGATATATCACTTAGCCCTTTAAAATCTAAATAAATTAGAATAGATTTACAACTGTAGTCTACTAATATTTTAAATCTTGCAACAACAGAATCTTGTACATATTCAATATCATCTGGATCAGAGTAGTGATTTAATTTATGTAATGATTTTTCTAAATTTAAAACCATTTTTTCAATATTTATAATTTTATTTTTTAATCTTTCCACAATACTCTCTCTTGTAAAATAGATGCTAGAAAAATCTTATCTTCTATACTGCATAAATCAACTAAATCTATTTTTAACAAAATATTTGAAGCATTAAAAATTTCTTTTAATTCAAATAGCTTCATAATATCAATTGAGCTTTTACAATCTAAGGCAATATCTATATCAGAATTAGATCTAAAGTCACCTCTGGCTCTAGAACCATAAAGCCATATAGAACAATTAGGCAAAACAGCTTTGCATAAAGCAATTATTTTAAGCCTATCTTCATCATTGATTCCATAATTAATATTTAAAAGACTCATAAATATCCTAATTTTTTTATTTTTAATAATAGACTTCTTACCAAATCCTACGATTGCATTATATGCAATCTCCGGGAGCACTGACCCGACGGGGCCTATACGTTCTTTTTAAAAAAACAATACCAACATGTATCTAATTATTATACTAAAAATCGTATTATTCATAGGTTTTAAAAGAGGTCTAATATATTAAGCTTTGCAAGATACTTATTCAAGCAATGGTTGACCATCTTTAATAAAAATAGTTTCTTTTTCGCGCCCATGTCTAATAATAAGCGGCTTAGAATAATCTAGCATTTTAGTAATATCAGTGTCAGCATTTTTTTGTTTTAAAATAGATTTTATTTGTGTTAAAATAGCTAGTTCTTCATAACTAATCATACTAAGCTTGCATTTTGAGCTATCAGATAGCATTTCAGGTATTTGAAGACAAACTCTATGCAAACTTGTTGTAAATACAAACATTTTAAACTTAGTTTCATCTTCAGTTATTAAGTGAGTTTCAAGTATTTGCGCTTTTTTATCCAGACCTTTTAGTTTAAAAGATAATCCTGGAGTTTTTTCACTAATATCATCAACGCTAGTATGATCAATTTTTATATAAATTTCAGGATCAAATGCAGGTTCATCAGGTTTTGCTAGTCTTTTGTCTAAAGAAGTAATTATTAATTCATCAAAATCAAAAATTGGTACTTTATTTATTACTATTTTAGGTCTTTCTTGAGCAGGTTTTTTTAAAAAAGAACGAAATAAACTATTATCACCCATAGCTTGTAAATTTAATATATATATATAAATAAAAATTAATTTTAGCATATTATTTTTATATTTTGCTCGTAACTACTTTAGATATTTACTAAATATAATAAATTAATACTTAAAAATAAATAATACTTAGGAAATGACCTTGAGGTTGATAAAGTTAATGTAACTAATCAGTTATTGGTTATTAAGTATTATAAGCTTGCCCTGCGCTTACTTTGTAAGCTCCGGGGACAGTGACCCCTAGCGGGGCCTGTACGCCTTTTTAAACAAAAATATATAAAGTGTTCTGATGTGTAGCACCTAGGAAGGCTTTATGGCAGCCTACTGCCAGATGGGCCTGAGTTACCAAAATAGTATTGTAAGCTTAGGGTCCAGGTATCCCCTATTTATATAAAGTGTGCGGGGGTTTAGCAATGTTTCGCGGCGCATAGCACCCCCTTTGCATAAAAAGCATTAAGTGATCTAAATAAATACAAATTAGCTACACAAATATTATATTTAGATACTTTTACTAAAGACTTGCCCTAAGCTCACTGCGTCAGCTCCGGGGACATTGGCCAGACGTGGCCTATACGTTTTTTTTAAAGAAAATAATACCAACTTGTATCTAATTATTATAGGAAAAATAGTATTATTCATAGGTTTTAAAAGAGGTCTAATATAATTAATAATTACTGGGCAAATAAAGATATTTTAATTAAATTATCTAAATTATAATAATTAATAGAACCAAGCTTATCTCTTTTATTAATAAAATTTGGTAAATTATTTCTAGCATAATTCATAAATGAATCTAAGCCTATCAGTTGCTCTGTGCTTCCTGACTGATCAATTATAGTTTCTGGAAAAGCTATGCCTAATCCAAACAGGCCCGAGGCAATCTCACCAGCTTTGTACTCTTTTATTTCAATATTTTCAATTAAATTTGGTTTAAAGCCTATTGCGTAAATAATTTTATCTGCGCTTTCTAAAACATCTTGATCTAAATCTTCTAATTTTATTTTTGTTAAATTAGAAATTAGATTAGTTTCTAAAAATTCTTTGGCCCATCTAGCAGCTAAGCCCTTTAACCCTGAACCCTGATAAATAGGTGGATCAAAAGAAAAATCACAATATACTAAGTCATGTTTATAAATATTTATTATTTTATTAATATTAAGTTCTGATAAATTTTTAAGCACCAAGATTGCAGAATGTGAATTACCATATACAACTACAGTATCTTCAGGTTTTAAATAACCAGCAATACTATCTTTATTTAATGCTACTTCAAGGGGAATAATTTTTGCTTTATTATTATTAAGCTCTACAGGATAAGAACCGATAGCTAATATAACATTTTTACTAATTAAATCTTTTCTACCATTTATAAAAATATGCCAATTATCTTGATATTCTAGTTTGGTTACAAATCCAACCTTTGAATTAGTTAAACTTTTTAGATAAAAGGTTATAGCTTGCAATGGTGCTATAATATCTTTTAGGTAAGGTTCAAAATTTTGACTTTCTAATTTATTATAAATTTTTTCAGCTACTTTAAAATATTTACAATCTCTAAAAAAATTTAAAAAATCTAAAACACCAGTATTAGCTGGTACTTCTGGGTATAAAGAAAGATTTCCGACAGCAAAAGATGGATCAATCCAGCTTATATCACGACTATCTACCCCTGATTCTAAAAGTACGCTAACAGCTGTGATACCTGCTGGTCCTGCGCCTACTACTGCCCATTGAAATATTTTGTCTTCAGAGAAAATATTTATAAAAAAAATTAATAATAATAACATAAAATCCTATAATCTTAAATAATTTTGTAACTACTCAGCTATTACTTAATTAATATTTTTAAATATTATAATTTGCCCTCTGCAAGATTAACAATAAAATTTTATATTTTTCTTATATATAGCAACTGCAAAACAAAATATCTAAATTTACAGACTTGGAGAAGCAAAAAAACGTAACTACTTAGTATTACTTAATTATAAGATACTGCCCTACGATTACTACGTAATCTCCGGGTAACGGGTGCCCCCAATGGCGTCAACTTAAGACTTTTTTATAATTTTATTTACAGTTTTTAGAGCCCTGCGATTGTTTCACAATCTCCGGGTACACTGTCCCGGTGGGGACTATTCACTTTTTTTTAAGAAATAAAGATTTAAGCTTATAGTGTTTTGGTCTTACTTTTCCCAAGTTTTTCTCCTTAAGTTGACGCCATTGGACCCTGCCAGGGGCCCACGTCCCCGGAGATTGTGTAACAATCGTAGGGTTTTATAAGAAGTTGCATTGATATAATTTAAAAAAGTTTTGAGTACGAACCTGTTCTGATTAATATAAGTTCATCTGGAGTCTTTTTGTAAACCAAAAGCCAGTCTGGCTCAATATGACATTCCCAACAACCTTCAAATTCACCTCCAAGTTTATGATTGCGATTTTTGGCAGGCAATGTCTTCCCATGAGCTAATAATGAAATAATAATTTTAATCTTTTCAAGGTCTTTACCACCTTTTAGTAAAACTTTCAAATCTTTATGAAATCTAGCTTGGTGAACTAGTTGCAACATTCTAAATACCTAATTTTTTAAATAGATCATCTAAAGAGTCTGATTGAATCAAGCCTTTGTCTGCTTGAGCATCCTTGATTGCTTTTATAGTTATTTTGTTTGGATAATGAGAACTTCTGAGGCACTCTTCTATTAATTCTCTGACAATTGTCTGCATGCTTTTTCCAAGAATAGCAGACATTGCCTTTAATCTCTTATGATCTAGCTTTGGTATATCGATTGTAATACGTGACAATTCATTTTTTGTACTCATAGAAAACTCCTTGCAATGAAGTTAATAAATATAAAAATACCAGAAATCTGGCAATAAAGATAGATGATGAGGATTCTTATATAGGAACATTGTACGAACATCTTCGTCATGGTAGCAAGATTCGAAAAAGAAAACGTGGTGCTAAAGACAATAGAGTTCAAATAAAAAACAAAACAAGCATTCATAACAGACCTAAAATTGTTGATGAAAAAATTAGATTTAAAATACTTTTTTGCAGATCCTTATGCTTCATGGCAAAGAGGTCTTAATGAAAACACTAATGGCTTAATTCGACAATATTTTCCAAAAAAGTTTGATTTTACGTTGATCACTGAAAAATTGCTTAAAGAAGTTGAAATTAAAATAAATAGTCGTCCAAGAAAAATGCTTAATTTTGAATCACCAATTAAGGTTTTTAGTGCTGAATGTTGTAAATTAGGAATTATATGTTAGTGTTGCACTTGAGAGTTGAATCCACCTATTTAATTCTATTTTCTGCTTTGCAAAAAGAAATAATAATGTTTTTCTGTTGATACATTAGCATTAGCTTTTCAAAAAAAACAATATTATCTTGCGGCACAAAAAATTCAAACTTACTATTTGCCGGATCGTAAGCACGATCAAAGCAAAGATGTTCAAAACTACGTAATGTAGCGACAAAAAACCAGACTTGCTGACGATTTAATTCAGCTTGATAAAAATAACAGTTTTTCATATAATTATAATATTCTTTATTTAAATAATAGCAAAAAATTAAGGGTTGTAGAATGAGTCCTAAAACACAAACTTCAAAAATAAGTATTTATATGGCGATTATAGTTGGCATGAATGCCATGATAGGTACAGGAGTTTTTGCTATTCCTGGAGCTCTGATGTTTTCAGTAGGACCTGCTGGAATAATAACTACTATTTTTGTTTCTTGTGCTGTTTGGTTCATGGCTCTTAGCTTAGCTAAAGTAGCTGAATTAATTCCCGGAGAAGGCTCATTTTATAATT
>CAXNIA010000042.1:0-5576 GCA_964202375.1 Candidatus Babeliales bacterium
TACAGGACTGGGACAAGGGCCCCTGGCGGGGCCTAATCGCCTTTTTTAAATAATAATTATACTTTTTGATACTTGCCCTACACTTTACTGCATAAGCTACAAATTTAATTTGCTACTTCTTAATAAAAAGCGAATAGTCCCCGCCGGGACAGTGTACCCGGAGATTGTGAAACAATCGTAGGGCTCTAAAAAAACATTAATTAAGCAATAGCTGAGTAGTTACAAAATTTTTTATAGTTACCTGAGTAAATACTAGACTTTAAACTGTATTTTATATTCTCGTAATTTTTTTTCATCAACTTCTGATGGAGCATTCATCATCAACTCATAACCACGTTGAGTTTTTGGAAAAGCAATTACATCACGAATAGATAAAGAATCAGTCATTAACATTATAAAGCGGTCAAGACCAAGAGCTATACCGCCATGAGGAGGAAAGCCAAGCTCTTGAGCTTCTAGCAAGAACCCAAACATTTGTTGTGCTAAGTCTTTATTTATACCAAGCATCTCAAAAACTTTAGTTTGAATATCAGAAGCATGAATCCTAATAGAACCACCACCTAACTCAACACCGTTTAAAACTAAATCATAAGCTCTTGCTTTCATTTCTTCTGGTTTTTGCTTTTCCCAACCTTCTTGAGGGGAAGTAAACGGGTGATGCACAGAAGACCAACGTTTTTCTTCAGCATCATACTCTAATAATGGAAAATCAATAACCCAAGAAAAATTCAGTACATCTTTTTTAATTAGATCAAATTGATGTGCAAGTAAAACTCTAAGCCTACCTAAAAACGTCCACGTTTCTTTATGGTCACCAGCCATGATCAATAAAGTTTGACCAGCTTTAAAATTAATAATATTTTTTTGAATTTCTGGTAACAGTTCTGCAGGCAAAAACTTACTTACAGGAGAATCAAATGTACCATCATTATTAAACCTAATCCAAACTAATCCTTTAGCTCCAACTTCAATAGCTTTAGCTACAAAACCATCTAGTTCGTTTCTGGTTAAATTTTCTTTTTCAACAACTAATGCTCCAACTTTTCCACCCATTTTTAAAATAGATTTGATAAATGTGAGCTCAGTATTATCAAAAACATTAGTTACATTATAAATTGGCATATCAAATCTTAGATCAGGCTTATCTGAGCCATAATTAGAAAATGCTTTATCATAGCTCATGCGTGGAAACGGTGCTACGATTTTTGATTTAAAAACTTTATCAAACAAGTAAACCATTAAGTTTTCTATCATGTTTATAATGTCTTCTTCATTTACAAAAGACATTTCTAAATCAAGCTGAGTAAATTCTGGTTGTCTGTCTGCTCTTAAATCTTCATCTCTAAAACAACGCGCGATTTGGAAATATTTTTCTATACCACTAGCCATTAATAATTGCTTATAAAGCTGTGGAGATTGTGGTAAAGAATAAAAATATTTTGCATGAACACGTGAAGGAACTAAAAACTCACGCGCACCTTCCATAGTACTTTTTGTTAAAAGTGGAGTCTCAACCTCTAAAAAACCATTTTTATTAAAAAATTCACGCATCGCAAAGGCTACTTCATGACGAAGTGTGATTTTTTTTAACATCAAGCGACGTCTTAGATCTAAGTAACGGTATTTTAATCTTAATTCTTCATCGATATGATCATTTTCTTCAATCATAAATGGTAAAGCTTTTGCTTTATTTAAAATATTAATTTTTGAAACAGCTACCTCAAAATAACCAGTTGGCATGTCTTTATTTATAGTATCTAAAGAACGTTCTAAGACTTTGCCTTCAACCTCGATCACATATTCTAGTCGTAACTCATTAGCTATTGATAATGCTTCTTTACTATAATCTGGATTAAAAACTACTTGGATATAACCTGACCTGTCACGTAGATCAACAAATATTAATCCCCCATGGTCTCGCCTTCTTGCTACCCAGCCTTTTAAAAGAATGGTTTGACCGATAAGGCTTTTTTTTTCTAAACCACAATAAGTACGCATGATGGGAGCAATATTCATAGCAAAATCTCACAATCTAAACAATTTATCTAAATTTTTATTTAATTAAGTATAACACAGCCTAAAAATAATTAAAAAATAATATCGACAAAAGTAACTACTCAGTTATTGCTTAATTAATAGACTTCTGACAAAACCCTACGATTGCATTATATGCAATCTCCCGGGACATTGGCCCGACGGGGCCTATACGTTCTTTTAAAAAAATAATACCAACATGTATCTAATTATTATAGGAAAAATAGTATTATTCATAGGTTTTGAAAGAGGTCTAATGTTTTTTAGAGCCCTACGATTGTTTCACAATCTCAGAGGACACTGTCGGGCATGGACTATTCGCTTTTCTTAAGAAGAAATTTCATAACTACTAAACTATATAAAAAAATATGAATTCTAGTGTTTGGTATTATTTAAAAAAAAGAGCACATAAGCGTTTGAGCACAGCTAGGGGAGCCTGTCTCCGAGCTTACAAAGTAAGCGAAGGGCAAGCTTGTAATATTTAAAACTTTAATATTTTTTAAAAAGATAATTAATAGCTGAGCAATTACAATAACTCTTTTGTTTGCAAAACTAATTTACCCATATTTTTCCAATTTAAAAGATTTCCGTTTTCATCTTTAAACATTAAGTCGCCACCATATATAACATAACTATTAATTAAACTCGTATCAGAAATCTTTGACCATTCTTTAATGGTATTAAAAAAATGTGGATTATAGGTTTCACTAGATTTTATTTCTATAGGTATTAGTTTTCCACCTTTATCTATTAGGCAATCTATTTCATTTCTTTTATTTGTATCTCTCCAGAAATACAGTGGAACCTGTGTGCCGATATTAAAAAATTGTTTATATAAATCCGATATAATTAAACATTCAAACAAACTTCCATAAAAAGGGCTATTAATTAAATCCTTAATTGTTGTAATTCCCAACAATGAACAAACTAACCCTGTATCATAAAAATATAATTTAGATGTTTTTATAACTCGCTTATTAAAATTATTCCAAAAAGGTTTTAACATATAAATTATATAACTAGCTTCAAGCGCTGAAAGCCAATTTTGAGCCGTTGGAGAACTTATGCCACACTGACAAGCTATTTCAGAAATATTTAAGAGCTGACCAACTCTTCCTGCACAAAGAATTAAAAATTTTTGAAATGATCTTAAATTTGTTAAATTAATAATTTGTCTTATGTCACGCTCTAAATATGAATGGATATAAGATGGATAAAGATCAGTTGGTTCAAAATTACTTTTATAGATTCTTGGATATTGTCCATTTAGGATTAAAGTCTCAACATTTTTAGGTAAAATATTATTTTCTTCTAACTCATTTATAGACAAAGTAAGTAAAGTTAATATACCTACTCTTCCTGCAAGTGATTGCGTAATTGCCTCATTCATTAAAAAATTTTGTGAACCGGTTAAAACAAAATAACCTGGTCTATCTTTTGCATCAGCCTCTACTTGAATAAGTGAAAGAATTTTTGGTGCATTTTGAAATTCATCTAAAATTATCCCAAATTCATTTTCATATCTTCTTAATAGACCCTTTGGGTCATCATTTGCCATAGCTAAAAGTTCTGGATCTTCTAAAGATAAAAAGACATGATTTTTAAATGTATTTTTTGCAATTGTTGTTTTCCCTGATTGCCTTGGACCTAAAATGGCAATTACTGGAAATTTAGAAAACCTTAAAAGAGTATCTGATAAATCACGCCTATAAAACATTACAAACCCTTTGTGCTAATTTAAACTTAGACTTTAAATTAGCACAAAGGGTCTCACTTTGTCAAAATGAATACTCAAACCCAGTATTAAATAAATATACTGGATTAAATTTTGTAGTATCTGGTGGTAAAGAGGATAAGATCTCAAATAAGACTTCAGGCGTTAATGGAATTTGAAAAACATTAATGGAATTTGAATCAAAATAGTCTAAAGGGTTAAGATATTTATCAAAATACCTTGAGCCTGGGAAAAATATTGCCCAAGACAAGTATAAATTAAGACTTTTAGGTAATTCGTATTTTCCTATTAAAAAAACCTCTAAGCCCAAATTTTTAGATAATTTATATTTATTGATATTATATGGAAACCAAAAGTCTTCGCTCTTAAGAAAAATCTCTGTAGGTGCACAAAAAGACCAATAATAAGTAGTATTAGAAGAAAAAGACAATTTTTCTGTAGGAAAAAAATTTGCACTAAAACCCAAAAATTTAATATCTGTAAAATGCTCTTTAAATAATAATGCTTGATTAGAAGAGGTATAATCAAGATAGGTAGAAAGATTTGGCCTTATAAATGGTCCTCCCATACCAAAAGCACTTTTGACCCAAAGTCCGGTATATAATTCTTGCAAACTTATAAAGCCGCCATATGAGCCTGATTCATCTAAGGCTATATTATTTTGTGGATCAAGGCTAAAGCCTACAATACCACTATAAATTTGATTTAATTCAAAACTACCTCCAGTAGCAAAACCAGCTGTAGAAGCTAAAACAAATTTATCTGGCTTTAACCAATAAGCAAAATCTAAAACAGCCATAGCACCTTGATAATTAATTTTCTTAGGATTAACAAATCTTGTAAATGAATTAATTAAAATAGGACGAGATGATATAATATTAGTATTGTATTCAGGACCTTTTGGTGAGTTTTCGATTATGGGTTGATTGATGTCAGTTACAGAACTATAATAAAGAAAAAAATAATCAATTAAAGCTACATCAGTATTATTAACAGTTAAGGCTGGCTTTAAGTTGGGAATGGTATCCTCGCCCAAATAATTTAAAATTTGATACTTATTATTATCTATCCCATAAATTTTTAAACCACCTTTATTAATTGCCCACTCAAAATTAAAACTAAACTTATCGTTATGCCAATTTATCATACAGCCTAATGTAATCAACTTGCTACTACTTAAACTATTTTGAGTATTATTTTGAATATTAAAGGATGATGATCCAGTAAAATAGGCAAAAATTAAATCAAAAAAATTACTTCTACTAATAATAACATTGGCCTCAGGGCTTAAATTACATAAAACATAAGGTTGAACCTGCAGTAACCCATATTTATTAACAGTTTCATATTTTAGCTGGGCAACCATAGCGGTATTAATGTGCCCAAAACCTCTTTCAGGTGTATCAGGGCAATGCCAAATTCTTTTTTCATAAATAGGCGCCATATTTTGCTCTATAGAACCAGACCAGTTACTAAGTATGGCGCAATACAAATCACCAAATAATGTATGATTTTTGTTTGAATAAAGCTCCATAGACAGCAAAACTGCTGGAGCAAATGCTTCTATAATAGATCCTGAATCAGCACCAATAAAACCAGGTAACTCACTATAAACAATACCATAAGAGATACCACGACCCACCATGTAGGGGATAGTGCCGATTGTTAAGTTCACAGATCTGGTCAAGCCCATAAAACGTGATAAGTCTAAATTTACCCAGCCTTCGCGTAACCAAAAAAAGTTTTTATTTTCTATCTCGTGATCATGGTCACCATAACCTGCACCTAAAAAATTTAGACTATCACT
>CAXNIA010000043.1:0-5373 GCA_964202375.1 Candidatus Babeliales bacterium
AAGCTCTTCCATAACAGATTTAAGTTCAGGCTTTAACTCATTTGCAACTTCTACAACTAAAGCTTTAGAATCTTCTTTAATTTTATCAATATCTTTTTTAGAACGTTCTAATAAATTATTAATAAGTTCTAATGAGATAGCTTTTAATTCTTTTTCATGAGTTTTAATAGTATCTAAAGCAGCTTCTTTTAATGAACCTAAAAGATCATCAAAATCTTTTCTTAAAGCTTTAGCATTTGGTGATGTCTCAGCAAGATCATAAAGATCGTCTTTGATTTGAGCAAAAATTTGTTTTAGCTTTTCTTGCACTTCTGGATTAGCGGCCAATTTAAATACAAACTCCATAGCTGCTTGCTTAAAGTGATCAGCCATTAATAAAAGTGGAGCTTCTTGCATAGGTGGTTGAGAAGCATGAGATGCAGGAGATGCATGAGAAGACATACTAACTAACATAGTTATTGATAAAAATATTTTATTTTTCATATTTTCCTTTTAAATTAAGAATTTTATTTTTAAACTAACAATACTTTATTAATATAATTAAATTAATTACAAAATAGCAATACTTTTTTAAAAAATAAAAAATAAGCCTTACAGGACCATAAATTTAGTGATTACTAATCAGTAAGCTTATTTTGGAACTACTCAGTTATTAGTTAATTAATAAGATATTAAGTTTTATGTGTATATAAGTTTGCCCTACGATTGTTTCACAATCGTAGGGCTCTAAAAATATTAATTAAGTAATTATAATATATTAAGTAATTTACTTTTTATCTTGAAGCTTTATACCCATTTTAAAAAGTTGATCCCTAATCTCATCTGCTTTTTGCCAATCTTTATTTTGACGCGCAAGCTCTCTTTGTTCTATCAACACTTGAGCTTCTAAAGACAATTCTGACAGTTTTAAAATATTTTCTAGAGTTAAACCCATAACGTTTTTAAGCAAAAACTTAACTGCTACAGACTCAGCAATATTATCTTTTAAAAAATTAATATTACTAAAAATTACAGCAATCATCGCTGAAACGTTTAAATTGTCTAGCAAAGCATCAAGCATTTCTTTAGCAATCTTATATTTTAAAAGATCTTTTATTTTAAAATTCTGATCAACTATAGATTCAAATAAATTAATTAATCTTAAATAAGCTTTTTCTGCTGACTTAAGATCTTCATATGTAAAATCAAGTGGTGCGCTATGATGATGAGTTAAAAAATAATATCTTAATACCATTGGGTCGATATCTTTAAAAATATCTTTTAAAGTAAAAAAATTGCCTAAAGATTTAGACATTTTTTCATTATTAATTTGTACAAAAGCATTATGGATCCAATATTTAGAAAAAGGCTCTCCAAAAAGTGCCTCTGATTGAGCAATTTCATTTTCATGATGCGGAAATATTAAATCTAAGCCTCCACCATGAATATCAATATGTTCACCTAAATGTTGTTTAGCTAAAACAGAGCATTCCAGATGCCAACCAGGCCGGCCCCAACCCCAAGGACTTTTCCAAAAAGTACCTACTTTTTCTTTTTTCCAAAGTGCAAAATCTAAGGAATTTTCTTTTTGGTTATTAATTTCCACCCTGTTTCCAGCTATAAGTTGATTAATGTTTTGATTTGAAAGCTTACCGTAATCTTTAGAATTTGAGACCCTAAAATAAACATCTCCATCAACCTCATAAGCATCATCTTTGGCTATTAATTTAGCTACAAACTCTATCATCTCTGGCATGTGATCAGTTACACATGGTTGAATAGTGGGATTTAAGCAATTTAAACTTTGCATATCTTGCAAGTAAGCTTGAATAAATTTATCTGCTATTTCTTTATATCTTAAACCATCACCTAATTCTTTTTGAGCTTTATTTATTAGCTTGTCATCTATATCTGTAAAATTTCTAACGTATTTTACATCATAGCCAAGTAAATTTAATAACCTATAAAGAAGATCAAATACACTATAACACCTGCCGTGGCCTAAATGAGCATAATCATATGGAGTTATACCACAAACATACATTGATACTTTTTTAGAATCCTTATCAATTGGTTCAAAAGATTCTTTTTGTCTTGTTAACCCATTAATAAGATGTAAAGCTTCTTTAGTCATTTTTCTCCCGGCATTCTAATATTATTGGGAAAAAATAACATTTATTTAGTTTTTTGTTAAAAAATATTTGTATCAATTTATTTTACAGTAACTACTCAGTTATTACTTAATTATAATATATTGCCCTACGATTACTACTTAATCTCCGGGGACACGGTCCCCGCGGGGACTATTCGCTTTTTTTAAGAAGTAATTTCTTAGATGTTTTGGCTTAGTTCTTGTAACCTAAAGTTGAGTAACCCGTGTCTTGGGAGATTATTTAGTAAAACGTAAGGCAAGTATTTAATAATATTCTTATCTAAAAAAGCGTATAGGCACAGCCAGGGGCCCATGTCCCTGGAGCTTACAGAGTAAGCATAGGGTAAATTTTTAATTTAATATATTATTCATAAATTTAAGTAATAGCTGAGTAGTTAATAAATTTTAAGTTTACTCTAATGCAAAAAGATAAAAAACTGTTAAAATTTGTTAAAATAGGTATTATCTAATTACGTAAAAAAATTAAATATAATAATTAAATATAATAATTTAAGGACACAGCACGCTCATGATCCTCTTGTTTAGGCCTTGGTTTATACTGCTTTGTTGCGTGCTTACATTAAGTAACGGCCTGAGCGGCCAGGAAGATTTTAAAAATAAGCTTGATGATAATGAAATATTATTACAAGACGACAATAAATCAGAAACAGTTGCTATATCATATGAAGACGATGAAGAAAATTCTGATATCTCAGATTCAGATAAAGATGCTCAGATAGAAATAATAGATGATTCTGGACCTAGAATAATTAATGAAATTATTCTAAAAAGACCAAACCCTAATAATTACATTCCAGATGATGCTATTTTAAATGCTATAACCTATAAAAAAGGTGAAATATTTAAACCTCATAAAACAAATAAATTAATTCATAATATTTACAGATTAGGCGAACCTTTTAGTTATTTTGAACAAATAGAGGTTTTAGGTGAAGACTTACCTGATGGCAAAATTAATTTGCATATTATAATCACAGAAAAAATTGAACTGGCTTCATTAATTATTGAAGGCAATAATCATTTACCATTAAAAGAAATTCAAAAAAAAATAGATGTATCTAATATACATGGTTTAAATGAAGCGGATATCCAAGCTTTAATTAAAATTATAAAATTGATGTATCAAGAAAAAAATTATCACAAGCCTGAAATATCTTGGGAATTTAAAACTTCTCCAGGAGAAACTAAACCCTCAGCTATTTTAAAGATAAAAGAGGGTAATAAGTCAATGGTAAAAAGAGTATTTTTTGTTGGTAATAAAAACATCAGCCATAAACAATTAAAAAATATAATATTTACCAGAGAAGAATGGCTAGGTGGGTTTTTAACTAAAGCTGGTAGCATGCAACAAGATTTTTTAGAACGAGATAAACATATTCTAGAAAATTATTACAAATCTAATGGGTATATGAATGCTAGGGTAACTGAAGTAAATGTTGTGATTGATGACTCTAATCATTTTACAGTTACCTTTAATATCTATGAAGGCGAGATATATAAAATAAATGCTATAGAAATAACTGGTGATGATTCTGTTAACCATGATTTTTTAAAAAATGTATTGCCCGTAAAACCAGGTGAAAACTATTCAACAGAAAACTTACGTAAATCTTTAGAAATTATCAAAGATTTATGGGGAGATCAAGGTTATCTTTTTGTTGATGCTGAACCATTAATAATTCCAAACGAAGACAAAAAAACTGTTAATGTAACTTTTAATATAGAACCAGGTAAAAAAGTTTTAATAAATCGAATTAATATTAAAGGTAATAAAAAAACTAGAGATAAAGTTATAAGAAGAAACCTAGTTGTTAAAGAAAACGATTACGTAAGACATTCTCAGCTGGAAATATCTAAAAACAGAGTAGAAAATCTTAGCTTTTTTGAAGAAAGAGGCGGAGTAAATTGGAAAATAAATAGAATAGATGATGAAAACGCCGATATTGATTTAATTTTAAATGAGATCAAAACAGGTAAAATGTTATTCAACCTTGGTTATGGTGGTTCACCGATTGATATAGGATCACCAACTTCTTCTTTTAGCATAGGTGGATCTTTAATAGAAGCCAATCTTTTTGGTCGAGGAATAAGATTAAATATTAGTTTAAACTGGTCCAAACAACAAACTACATTTTCTATAAATGTTGCTGATCCTTGGTTTTTAGACAAACCAATTTACTCTGAATTTGACTTTCATGTTGCTCGTTCAGATTATAATGAAGAGCTTCAAAATGTTGATGATTTTAAAGAAAATAGAATCGGCGGATATTTGGGATTAGGATTTGTTTCAGGATATAAACCTTGGTACAATGATGTTATGGTAAGACTTAGAACATCTTTTGATAATATTAGCTATACAAGACCACCTGAAGTTGGAAAGATAGAAACTCCTGTACAAGCTGTAAAACAATTATTTTTGAATAACAGTTTCCAACCTGGTGGGCTTTCTATACTTGAATTATTAATAGCTAAAGACTTTAGAAACCATACAGCTCACCCAACAACAGGTTATCAATTTTCATGGAATTCTAGATTCGGACTTGGTATAAACACTAACAACAAAGACTGCAGTAAAGAGGTTTGTTATTACTACA
Source organism: Candidatus Babeliales bacterium (assembly GCA_964202375.1). Classification (GTDB taxonomy): domain Bacteria; phylum Babelota; class Babeliae; order Babelales; family JABDEC01; genus CAXNIA01. Next base: position 4,747 of record CAXNIA010000043.1, read on the forward strand.
ATAGCGAAAAACATTCTATTAGAATTGGCGCAACAAATGAAAAGTTTGGCTACTTTAAAACAGAATTAGATATGACTTATTATACACCATTATTGCCTGACAATATGTTGATCTTAATGCTTCATAGCTTTGCCGGATTTGTTAAAAAGTTTGAAAACAAAGCAGTTCCATATGCAGACTTATTTCATATAGGTGGTCCTGCTAGTGTTAGAGGATTTAATTATGGTCAGATTAGTCCTCACTTCTTAGGTGATTCATTAGGTGCAGGAAGAGCATTTTTTGTAAATACAGAATTAATATTTCCGATAGTTAATGACTTTTCAGTAAAAGGCTGCATATTTTATGATGGTGGAGCGGGTTGGAATTCTCCTTACTTAGATATAATTAGCCGCTTTGATGAGACTAATAAAACAAAAACTATTAATTCTCTTGATAACAATAAGTTTAATTATAGACAATCTATAGGTATAGGTATTAGAATGATAAGGCCTCAGCCTATTAGAATAGATTATGGATTTAAACTAGATAGAAAAAAAGGCGAATCTATCAGTGAATTACATTTTAGTTCTTATAGAGAGTTTTAAAATAAGAAAAATTAGGAGTAAAATTGAAACTAATATTATTAAT
>CAXNIA010000044.1:0-5344 GCA_964202375.1 Candidatus Babeliales bacterium
TGGATTTATTCTAATATTTTTATAATTATAAGAAATTTGCGCCAATGCTATTAATTCATTACTTGAATGTGAATCTTTTTTACTAAATGCTTGTCTTTGTACTAATAAACCATTTTCAAAGAAGTTTTTAGTAAAGTTGTAGGGAAAACTGAGATATAAATCTACATTCCAACATTCATTACAACTTGTAGAAGAAAAATTAATTGCTGGTCTATATTGATTTATATATTTTTCTTGCCAGTTTCCTGGGATTAATTCTTCAACTTTATAACCATTTCCTAAGATTAAACCTAATCCTAAAGATTTTGGAAAAAATCCTATAATTATTTTTTTAGAATCAAAGTAAGTTTCTAAATATAGTTGCCTAATAATAATTAAAAATTTATCTAGTTTAAATTCAAAAGAATTTTCAGTCTTGCCTAGCCCTATTTTTAATGGTGCATTTACAGTACGGTTTAAAAAACCATTATCTCCCCAAACTGTTCTTGCCCTAGTTTGTAAATAGATATTTATTAAATCTGTACTTTTAAATAAAAAATTAGCATCTAAGATAGTTTGGAAAAAATTATAATTATCAAAATTATAATTATTAAGTAATTCAGAATTTTTTGACCAATAAAAATCATTATAATAATTTAAAGAAAAATCTAAATTATTACTAAAATTATGAATTATTATTGTTAAAATTAAAAACCATTTAGTCATGATTAAGTTTTTCGTAACTACTCAGCTATTACTTAAATCTATGAATAATATATTAAATTAAAAAGCTTGCCCTACTATTACTACGTAATCTCCCGGGACACTGTCGGGTATGGGCTATACGCCTTTCTTAAAAATAATTTTTTATATATTTTAGCCTAGTTGGCAACCTAAAATTATTTAGCAATAAAATAAAGAGCTAGCAAAATTATTGCTAGCTCTTTATTTTATTGCTAAATAATTTATTAATTATATAAAGAAAGATTACTAAAATTAGGATTAGCAGTACTTAATGTATCAAGTGTAGAGGTATCAATGTCTTTTATAAAGCTTGTAGCTTTTTTTGATGTATCAGTAAATGTTAACATATAGTTAAGCAAACCTGTATCAATTATTGCATTACTGGCATTTAATTGTCCAATCTTACCATGACCAAAAGATATATTAGCTATTAATAAACTAGACATATCAGCACTAAAATCTTTAAAGCCATAGCTTTTTGCGCCACCTTTATTATTAGACATCTTAGTATATTTTACTAGACAGCTTAATATAGTCTCAGTTGCGCTACCAAATTTGATACCATAGCTTTCACCAACTATGCTGCTATTATCAAATATTTCACTATTTGTGATCATAGAGCGAGTTTCACCTACATTAAATGCTATTCCACAGCCTATAGATGATATAGGACTAGCAGAATTAAAGTTACCGTTACCATTTACAATACATTTATCAATGCTGTTTGCTTGTCCAGCTGTTAAATAAAAACCATAACTACTTGATCCACCAGCTGTAACAACTCCTGAGCTGGTATTGTATTGTGCTGAACATGATTGAAATTTATTATCATTACTTGCGCTTGATAAATGGAAACCATAACAAAGTTTTGTTGATAAATTTGCTATAGCTTCTGAATCAATAAATTGGTTACTGTTAGAGCTTGCTAGTTTAAAACCATAAGTATTTATGCCAGCAGTAGGAGTAAAGTTGTAATTTGCAATAGCTTTTCTAAAAGTTAAACCTGTAGATCCTGAAATATTAAAACCAACCGCATCACTTTGGGCACTAGTATTATATTGAGATGTACAACCTTCAATTCTTGTAGATTGACAACTTTCTAAAGAACAACCATAAGCTATGCCTTGTTGGCCTTCATTGCCAATAAAATTACAATTTAAGATCGCACAGCCTTTTGAGCCTGTTAGTCTTAAACCATAGCATGTACCACCTTTATTTGAATTAGCATTACAATCTTCTATAGTAATACCAGTACTATTAGTTATGTATAAACTAATAGTGTCTTCTAAATCAGTAGCAGGATCTGTAGTTGATGGTGTAAGTGTTGATATATTATTATTAAAGTTTGATTTTTTTATTGAAACATTAGTACAAGTAGCAAATTTAGCGGCAGTTGCTATAGATGTTGTAGTAGATTCGCCAGAGCAACCTGTAATTGTTACATTTTCTATATTAACATTATTAGCTGTATCAAAAGTCATTCCAACGTTGTCACATTTTTGGATAAGCATGTCTTTTACTTCAACAAAAGAGCATCCACTACCAATTTTAATTCCAGTTCCTTTTATGCCTGTTATAGTTCCATTAAAAATACTGACATTAGAAAGACTAGCAGCAACCTCTATAGCTATGCAATCAGTTTGTGCTGATGCAGTATCAAATATTATGTTTTGAGAGTTTAGGTTTAAAGAAACGTTGCTAGCACTTATTTTAATAAATGTAGGACTGGTAGCTATAGTTCCTTTAACTGTTAAATCATTAGCTATGTAATAGCTACCACTAGAAGTTATTTCATACATGACAGCAGCAGTTTTAGTTAAGTTTGTACTTGTAATTGGAGCTTCATGGAATACTGGGTCAACCATATTAATTTTTCTATGATCATCTGCACTTAAATAAACATTGAAAATTGTGCTAACTAGCAGCAATAATTGTATTTTTCTTAACATTTTATAATCTTTCTTTCATTTATAATTCTATTTAATTAATAGATATATTATCATAAGGATATGTTGTTGTTCTTAATATTTTTAAGAAATCTTTATCAATTTCAAAAACTGTATTAGACATTTTTTTATCAAAATCTTTAGCGATCCAATAAAAATTTCCTTTCTTAGTATTAATATCATTACCTAGTGATCTACCCTGACCAGTTGCCTGATTTTTTAAAAAAATATTAGTAGAAGCTTCTGAGAAATCTTTTATACCATATTGTTCTAAAAAACCAAAATTTAAATCGATAAGATTTTCAGCTACTTTGCAATTTGTCACTAAATTATTATCGTCTTTCGAACCTAATTTTATACCAAAAGTTTTACCTTTTTCTGATATATTATTAAATATTTTACATTTAGAGATTATTGAATTTTGTTCTAATCCTTCTAATGCTATTCCTGTAACAAGTATATTTTCTGTTGATTTAAGATCAGTACTATTATTGAAGCTTTCGCATTCAAAAAAACTATTTGCTAAGCCATTTAGGCTTCTAAAGCCATAGACTTCTCCATTTAGAAAACTTTTATTATTAAAAGCTTGATTATTTTTTAAGTAATTATTATTTGAGTTTTCTAAACTAATACCAATAGCTTTATCATTAATGGTTGTAATATTAAATAATTTTGAGTTTTCTATTGTTATATTATTTGAAGTATTAATAAATAATCCTATAGCGTTTTTATTAATACTATTAATGTTATTTATAGATATTTTATCTAAAAAGAAATTATTACAGTTAGACAGATTGATACCATAAGATTCATCGGCAGATTGATTATTGATTTTGATTAATTTTAATTTGCCATTTTTGCAGTTTATCAGACTTAATCCATTAGTTAATTGATTTGCTGTAATTGAATTAATTTTAGTTTTTGAGATAAAAATTTCTTTTGAATTATTAATTTCAATACCAGTAGCTTTATTTGTATCATTCATATTTAAAATTTCTATTTGTTTTATCTGTAAGTTACTTATATTGTCAGCTTTTATTGCTAAACTTTTACAATTAGATAAAAATAAATTTTTAATAAAAATATTTTTAGAATTAGGTTTTATGATTATTCCTGTTCCATTAATGTTATTTATATAACCATTTAAGATTGAAATGTTTTCATAATTGTCATTAATAATAATGCCATCAAAATTTGAATTTAAATTATTGGTATAATTTATTATTCCATATGCATTGAAATCAATTATTACATCAGAACTACTTATTTTAATTAATGGATCATTTCTATTTTTATTTATAAATACGTTAGCAAGAAGAATATAATAACCGGGCTTGGTTATTTCAAAAGTTTGTGCTGCAATTATAGCAGAAGAAATAGGTATAGTTATATCAGGCTTGCTAATTATAAAATCAAAAAAATAAACTAAACTAATTAAAATTAAATTAATTAATAGTTTGAATCGATATATTTTTGTCTTCATCGTTCTCAAATAAAAAATCAAGTTCTGAATTATAAATTTCTTTAAAGTTAAAACTACTATATTCAAAATTTATTATGTAACTTTGTTGATCATTACATATCGCTTTATTTTTTGTAAAAATATTTTTAGAGTTTAATGATTTATCAAAGATTCCTATTTTATTACATAGCAATTGATTATTGTCAATAATGCAATAAATACAATTATCAAGTAAAATACCAGTATTTTTATTGTTATTTATTACACAATTAGATATCTCAGATGACTGACTATCTTTTAAGAAAATTCCTGTTTCATTATTTATAAATTTAAGATTATTAATTTTAATATTTGAACAAGTTTTAACTATTATTCCTGCCGAATTAAAATTTCTGATTGAGCTGCTATTAGAAGAGTCTTTTATATTAATATTGATAAGATTTTGATTTATTTTTATACCACTAACTTTATTTTTATCTGGGCTAGAGTAAATAAGAGAGAAGCCATTAAAATCAAGATCAACATCTGAACATGTAATTGTAATTGCTGCAATTTCTTTTGAAAATATAATATTTTCAGCAAAAATATATTTACCTGGTTTTGAAATAGTATAATTAGGTATTAAAAAGAAATCATCTTGGTTTATGAAATAAATTTTTTCTGGAACTTTATTATTATTACTATTATTAATACTAGTAATTTGATTGCCAGCTCTATTTGTTTTATTGACTATTGGGTAAATAACTAACAAATTTAAGAAAAAAATTAATAAAAATTTATATGTTGTCAATTTTTTTTCGTTATATTTTATGTATTTTGGAAAATATAAAATATATTGAATCAATAATTTATTTTGTCAAATCTATTTTTTAATTGGACCGTAATTATAGTAGTAACTTAAATCTTTAAGAGTATTGGTCTTGGCTCATGCTATTTAGGTATTCTTGAGCTTTTTTTAATAATGTTTCTTTTTTTTCATTATTAAATTTTTCCCAAATTTTTATCATAACTGACAACCTATAATTATTAGATATTAGTTCTTTATGGTCAAAAATAAATTTCCAAAAAAGTGCATCCCATATACCACACCAGTTATTTTTTTTAAAATTACTCATCTTTAAAATATATGCTGAGCTACTAAAATATGGTTTAGTTACTATTTTTATATCGGTACAATACTGGCTCATACCATAAACATTTGGTAACATTACCC
>CAXNIA010000045.1:0-5321 GCA_964202375.1 Candidatus Babeliales bacterium
TGATCATGAATCTTGATATAATTACAGGACAAAGAAAATTATCTTTTATTAAATTTATTGAAATAATAAGTGAATTTAAAGCAACTGATAACGCTTCTAAAGTTTTATATAACTTAATTGAAAAGGTTGATTATATAAAATATTTAAAAGATTCTTTTGAGCAGCAAGAAGCTCAACAAAAAATAGAAAACTGCTATGAATTAATAAGAGCAGCAAAACATAGCGAAGAGCAAGGCAGCTCTAATTTATCTCAATTTTTACATGATATAACTTTAATGCAAGAGAAATTACAATCTCAAAACAAAGAAGCTGAAACAGTTCAATTAATGAGTATTCATGCAGCAAAAGGGTTAGAATTTGATGCTGTTTTAATAACAGGGCTAGAAGAAGGTACTCTACCTAGTGCCCGCTCTTTGTTTAATAGAGAAGCAACAGAAGAAGAAAGAAGATTATTGTATGTAGCAATAACTAGAGCTAAAGATGAACTTTACTTGTCTCATTGCACTTATAGAAATAATTATGGCCAAACTACAACTTTAAGTAAATCTAGATTTATTGAAGAATTACCTGAACAATTAATTTCAACAATAGATTGCGCTACTTTTTCTGATTATGAAATTAAAAATTATCTGCAAAAACCTGATAATAATAATAATAATAATAATAAAGTAGACAAGCTAAACAAATTAGATAATAAATTAGATAATAAAGACTGGTTAATTAGTAGGACAGTAGAACATTCTTCTTTTGGGATAGGTATAATTAAAGGCGTAGAAAAAAGATTAGATAATACTACTATAATTACAGTCCAATTTAAAAGTGGATTTAAAAAGATAGCTTCTCAATTTTTAAAACAAATTTAACAAAAAGTTATATCTAAAGTACTATGAAATTAATTATTTTATTTCCTAATCAAATCTTTAAAACTGTTTTAGAGTTTGAAGGAAAAATAGTTCTAGCAGAACACCCTCATTTTTTTACTAGATTAAAATTTCATAAACAAAAATTAATACTGCATAGAGCTTCAATGCTATCATTTTATGAGATCTTAAATAAAAATAAAAAAATAATTGAATATATAGATTATAATATTTTTAATTTAGAAAATATTATAGAAAATCATAAAAATTATGAAATATTTTTTTACGATCCAGCAGAAAAAGAAATCTATGATGAAATATTAAGCTATAAATATAAATATAATATAAAAATACTAGATAGCCCAAACTTTATTAATTCAAGAGAAAATTTAGTTCTTCAATTCAAAGATAAAAAGCAAATATTAATGAATAACTTTTATATTAAAGAAAGAAAGAGACTAAAAATATTATTAAACAATGATGATACACCATTAGGTGGTTCATGGTCTTTTGATTCAAATAACCGTGAAGCATTGCCTAAAGATTTTACAAATTTAGAAAAACCTAAAGAAATAAAGTCTGAGATAATTACACAAGCAAAAAAATGGGTAGAAGAAAACTTTAAAACAAATCCTGGCAATACAGAATATTTTATATGGCCAATAAATCATATCCAAGCAGAAAAACAATTAGATGATTTTATTAAATATAAATTAAAATTTTTTGGTAAATATCAAGATGCAGTTTGGCAAGACGATCCATTTCTATATCATTCATTACTAAGTGCTTCAACCAATATTGGACTACTTAATCCAAAAGAAATAATAGCTAAAATATGCCAAGAAGATAATTTAAAAAATAATCCGATAGAGTCTGTAGAAGGATTTATTAGACAAATAATTGGTTGGCGTGAATTTATGTTTGGGATATATTGTGTTACCAAAAATATAAATAATAAATTAAATCAAAATAATAAATTACCTAAAACATTTTGGGATGGTTCAACAGGAATAGAACCAATTGATATATCAATTAAGCAATTATTAGAAACTGGATACTTACATCATATTTATAGATTAATGATATTTGGTAATTTTATGTTAATATCAAATATTAAACCTGAAGACGTTTATTTATGGTTTAGCGAACTTTTTATAGATGCATACAATTGGGTAATGTTACCAAATGTTTATGGTATGAGCCAGTATTGTACCGATATAAAAATAGTAACTAAACCATATTTTAGTAGCTCAGCATATATTTTAAAGATGAGTAATTTTAAAAAAAACAACTGGTGTGATATATGGGATGCACTTTTTTGGAAATTTATTTTTGACCACAAAGAACTAATATCTAATAATTATAGATTGTCAGTTATGATAAAAATTTGGGAAAAATTTAATAATGAAAAAAAAGAAACATTATTAAAAAAAGCTCAAGAATACCTAAATAGCTCTAGCCAAAACCAATACTCTTAAAGATTTAGGCTTAGCGGTTTCTAATAATTTAATAACCTCATAAGCAGTGGTACCAGTTGTATAAACATCATCTATTATTATTAAATCTTTTTGATACAACAATTCTGGATTAATAATATCAAAAGCATTAGCCAAATTTTGCTGTCTTTCTAAACGAGTTAGGTTTGCTTGTGGTGAAGTATTTTTAATTCTGCTTAAAGCTTGTAAACAAGTTATACCTGATAACTTACTAAGATTTTTTGCTATAATCTCAACTTGATCAAAGCCTCGCTCTTTATTTTTTTTATAATGCAAAGGAATAGGAATCAAAAAATCAGCATTCATATATTTAAGTTGATTTTCATAAATTATTTCAGCTGCACCAATAAATGCTTGCTCATTATTTTTATATTTTTGTAGTACTAACTTAACTAAAACACCTTCATATATTCCAGCAGCATAAACAGGAATAATAGTTCTTTTTAACCCTGAAACAACTGTACTGATAGCAGGTTTAATTTTTTTAAAACATTCTAGACAAAGGCCTTCTTTTTTAATAATTAATTCACAATTAATACAAGAAGCTGGCGAAAGAGATGCCCTAACTTGATCTAAAATATTACTAAAAAATAAATGAACATTTTTAAAGCTATAATTCATACTATAATACCTAAATCTATAAAAAATCTAATTAAAAAAACAGAAACTAATCCAGCTACACAATCATCTGCTAAAACACCAAAGGCATACGGAAGCCTTTCAAATAAATAAATAGGAAATGGCTTTGCTATATCAAAAAATCTAAACAAAAAAAATAATCCTATAGCTAATTTAAAAGAAAAATATGGTAAAAAAACTAAAGCTACTATTATACCTATAAATTCATCTAATATTATAGCACTAGGATCTTTTTTATTAAAATGCCTTAAGGCAGAATTAATTAAAAAAAATGATACTATCAATAAACTAAATACTAAAAATAAATTTGGTTTAAAAATAATAAAAAATAAAAAACCAATTATAGAACCAAAAGTTCCAGAAGCTGGAAAATATCCTATTGGTCCGATTGTTGAACATAACAAAGAAATTTTAGACCACATTCTCTTAAAATTATCCATATAATTCCTAAAGTTATTGCTATATCAGCTATATTAAAAATTGGTGATAATATTTCATAATTACCGATTATTAAATTAATACCTATAAAATCAATTACCCCAAACAAAAACAATCTATCTAAAAGATTAGAAAAACCACCAGCAAATATAATTAATTCTGCTATTTTTTTATTATTTTTCCATGAATAAACTAATGTTTTAAAAATATAACCTAAAATTATTAATACTAAAGAAATTAATAAATAAGGTGATAAATTTTGACCTAAAGACCAAGCAAAGCCTTTATTGATAACATGCCAACTAAAAAAATAAGAGTACCATTTAGTAAATTGATCTAAAATAATAATTAATAAAAATATAAATATTGGGGCAATCATCTAATAATAGCTCCGATATTAAGTAATTCTTTATTAACACTTTCTTGAACTAAAATTAAATCTTCTTTAGTTAATGTTCGATCATTACTAGTTACTTGATACCTAAAAGTATAAGATTTTTGATCTCCCCACTCTTTTTTTTCCATAATATCAATCAATTCAACTGATATTATTAAGCTATTAGTTTTTTTTATTAACTGCTCTAGCTCACTTACTGTATTGTTTAAAATAAAAATACTGACATCTAGCTTAGATATAGGAAATTTAAATAAAGGTTTAATTTTAGCTTGAATATTGTAATTGGCTATTAAATCTAAATCTATTTCAGCAATCAAAAATGGTTTACCTATTTTAAGTTCTAAGAAAGGAGCAGCATAACCTATCAATCCTATAATATTATTATTAAATTCTAATTGAGCAGTTGAATCTTGTTTAAATAAAAAATTTTCAACTAATTGGGATTTATTTTCTTGCCATTTAATATCGAGATTTAAAGATGAAAATAAACTTTGCCAAAAATTTTTAAAATCATAAAATTTAGCTTCTTCATCAAGCCAAATAACACTTAATTTTTTAACTTCAACAGGTTCATTTTTAATTAATTTCCAAACTGGTGCAATTTCAAAGAAACGTAATTTTTTTTCTTGGCGATTATTAAAAATATTTTGAACCAAGTGAGGTATTAAAGAAGTTATTAATTTAGATCTAAACTCTGAAACAGGATTAATAATTTTAAGACCAACAGGAATTTCATATTTTAAATCTTGCAACCAAGCTTCATCATATAATGGATAATTAGAAACTTCTTGCATTAACCCATTATAAGCAGAAAAATCTTTAATATGCCTTAATCTTAAATGGCGAGATAAATCCCAACCTTTTAAAGATAATTTAGGCACAGAAGAGTTTACCCTGTCAAAACCTATAAATCTTCCGATTTCTTCTAAAATATCAGCTTCATGCTTGAATTCACGACTTCCTCTAAATGAGGGTACAATAACTTCTAACTCATCATCAAAATCTTTAACCTCAAAATTAAGCTTATTTAAGATCTTAATTACTTCAATTTTAGTTATATTAATTGCTAATGTTTTTTTAAATTTCTCAAAATTTATCTTAATAATTTGCTGAATTTTTAAATTACTAATTAAAGCTATTTCATTCAACTCAATTTCAGGCTGGAAATACTTAAGCCTGGTAATAAATTGTTTGATAGACATCAAATTACCATTTAAATCTAAACCTTTTTCAAACCTAGTTGAAGCTTCGGTTCTAATTTTATGCTTAACGGAAGATTTTCTAATAATTCCTGGGTCAAAAACAGCAGCTTCAATAACTATACTTTTTGTTTTATTATTTATCCCACTATTAAAACCACCCATAATTCCTGCAAGAGCTAATGGGTCTTTACCGTTAGTTATGATTAAATCTTGACTAGTTAATTCTATATTTTTTTCATCAAGTAATTTAATACTTTGTTTTTCTTTAGCAAACTTTGGCTCGATAATA
>CAXNIA010000046.1:0-5310 GCA_964202375.1 Candidatus Babeliales bacterium
GCTATATTCCATGATTTGCTGATAAGATGCTAAGTTAGAATTAGCTTTTTTAATAATTTCTAAAATATCTATTTTTTTATCTTTTTCAGGTAAAATTAAAGCATAAATAATAGTATTATTATTTCTTTCTACGCCTATTGCTGCTACATCTTTGATGTTTGATTGTTCTTTTATTACTGATTCAATATCTTCAGGAAAAACATTTTGCCCGCTAGAACTTAGAATCATATATTTTTTTCTGCCTTTAATATGCAAAAAGCCATCAGCATCAATTTCACCAAGATCACCAGTTTTAAACCAACCTTCTTGGTCAAATGCGATCTCTGTAGCTAGATTGTTTTTATAATAGCCTTTAAAGATGCTTTTGCCTTTTACTAATATTTCACCATTTTCTATTTTCACAGCTAAATTTGTAAGTGGTTTACCAACTGAGCCGCTTTTTTTTTCTGAAAAACTATTAAAAGCTATAATCGGAGATGTTTCAGTTAATCCGTAACCTTCTAACACATTTATTGCTAAACTTTGCCAAGCTAATTCTGTTTTTCTATCTAGAGCTGCTCCACCACTTATTACTGTTTTTAAGCTTGAGCCTATAGATCTTCTAATCACCCAAGAAAATATTCTTAATATTTTATTAGATACACCTTTCTCTTGAGCTTTTTTTAATAATTCTAAAACCCAGCCTAAGCCTTTTTTTTCTACACCAATCTTTATTTTACCGATTACAACCTGTAAAAATTCTGGTACAGCGATCATTGATTTAATTTTAAACTCTTTAATTAAATCAACTATAGCTGAAGGTTTATGAGCAAAAATTATATGAGAATGTAAATGCGAAGTTATAAATAGCCCGACAGTTTGTTCAAAAATATGGCTCAAAGGCAAAATAGAAAGAAATACATTATCTTTTTCAAAGCTTGGGAAAATATTATCTAATCCATTTATATTAGTTATAAGATTTAGATGAGTTAAAATAACACCCTTAGGGTCGCCAGTTGTTCCAGAAGTATACATTATTTCAATAATATCTTCTTGATTGATTGCAGGTTTATTATAATTTTTTACATCATAATCTTGAGCTGCTAAAACTAAATCTTCTGGCGATATTACTTTAATATTTTTTAGCTCTATATTTTTACCTAAAAATAATTTTGGTTCAGTTTCTTTAATTATTAAATCAATAATAGTTGAATTACTTTGAATATTTAAAGGTACAATTATAATGCCTTCAAGTAGGCATGCCCAAAATACAATTACCCAATAAGGGCTATTTTGAGCCATTATTATAATACGATCACCTTTTTTTATATCATTTTCATTAAACCACAATGCGACTTGCCTTGATTTTAAGTATAATTCTTTATAATTAAAACTTATTGTTCGGTAACCTAACTTCATAGTTAAAGCTGGTTTTTGCCCATAATTATTAGAATTATTAATTAAAATATCAGTAAGCAATTTTATGTTTTGCATTTTTATCTCATTTTATATTTCTAAAATAAAAGCTACAGCATTAGCGATAGCATAATCACCATCATGGCTAATGCTGATGTCTATATTTTTTAGATTAGGTAAATTTTTAATTAAAGTAACTTGTGGCCTGCCATTAATATTTTTGGTGATTTGGATATCTTTCCAATTTAAAACTATATGATTTGATAGGCATTTTATAACAGCCTCTTTAGCTGCAAAAATACCAGCTAAAGACTTAGAAGAACCATCAGCTATTTTTAATTCATGACTAGTAAAGATATGATCTAGAAAGACAGTGCCACTTGAATTTATTGATTTTTTTATCCGATCAATTGATACTATATCACATCCAGTTTGTATGATTGCACTTTGCATGATCATAATTATCCCTATAGCTGATAATTAAATTTAATTTATTATATATAATTATACTTTAAAATAGTTAAATATAAAAATAGTATTTGCTCAATAAACGTAGGTAAAAATAACTAGGGCTAAAATATACAATAAATTCTAAGCATATAGTCCCGTATCGCGGTCAAATGTCCCAGTATATTGCATATAATAGATTTCTTACGAAACCCTACAATTGCATGATATGCAATTTCCGGGGACACTGGCAGTCTTGTACAGAGTTAAATTTTTAGCCTAAAATACTACATAAAATTTTGGAAAAAATAGTAAATGACATTGAGATTGATAAAGTTAATGTAACTATTCAGCTATTGGTTATTAAGTATTGTAAACTTACCCTGCGCTTACTTTGTAAGCTCCGGGGACATGGGCCCCTGGCGGGGCCTAATCGCCTTTTTTTAAATAATAATTATACTTTTTGATGCTTGCCTACGCTTTACTGCATAAGCTACAAATTTAATTTGCTACTTCTTAACAAAAAGCGAATAGTCCCCGCCGGGACAGTGTCCCCGGAGCTTACAAAGTAAGCACAGGGCAAGCTTGTAATATCTAAAACTTTAATATTTTATTATAATTAAGTAATAGCTGAGTAGTTACCATGTATCTAATTATTATAGGAAAAATAGTATTATTCATAGGTTTTAAAAGAGGTCTAATCTAATTATAGTATTTTGCAAGAAATCTAATACTTAAATACATGCTTCTTTTACTAAGTTTTTAGCTTGCAAATAAGCATCAATAGCCATAGCTGATCTATAACCATCTCCAGCATTGGTAATAATTTGATTTTTACCAATATCAGTAACATCACCTGCTGCAAAAACATTTTCAAGATTGGTTCTACCATCACAGTCTACTATTATGTTATCTTTAGTATTAAGCTTTAAATATTTTTTAAAAATACTAGAATTTGGGATTCTTCCAATAGTAATAAAAATATAATCAGCTAAAATAGTTTCAACTGTTCTTGTTTGTGAGTCATACACCTCAACACCAGTTGCTTTTTCATTTTCACCTATTATTTTTTGTACTTTAGTATTCATTAAAATCTTTGGTTTTATTTTCTTATCATTTTTATTGTTAAATAATCTTGTAAAATATTTTGGGGCCTTAAATTCAGAATTAGCACTAATTATTGTAATATCGTCTGTATACTTAGATAAAATTGGTAACTCGCGCAACATGTCATACTCACTACCTATTATTAAAACTTTTTTGCCTTCGCATAAAGGGCCATCACAGGTTGCACAAATACCAACACCTTTACCCCTATATTCATGCTCACCTGGGATATTAAGCTCTTTTGGCTTTGAACCTGTTGCTATTAAAATAACATCAGCTTCAAGTTCACTATCATCAGCTAAAGTTATCTTTAAATTTTTAGTAAAATCAACTTTAGTTACATCGCTATTAATCATTTTGGCCCCGGCTAATTTAGACTGCTTTTGTAACTCTAATAATAAATCTGCCCCATTAGCTTCAATCACCCCTGGATAATTCTCTATGGTTTCTGCCCAAATCATCTGACTTGGGTCTTTAACACCGTTTATTATAGTTACTGGAATATGAGATCTTGCTAAATAAGTAGCAGCTGAACAAGCAGTTGGGCCTCCGCCAATTATGATTACACTATTTTCAGAACTTTTTATTATAAATACATTTAAGCAAAATATTAATAAAATAAATCTCTTTTTCATTTTTTACCTAGTTTTTTATTTTAAATAATAAACTATAATTGGCAATAATTGATATAATTTAACAAAATCATTTAAAAATAAGCTTAGATATTATATTGTAGATATATAATTAATAATATGATTAATAATTGGTGTATTTATATGAAAAATTTATTTTTATTTTTAGCATTAACATTTGTTAATTATACATCAGCAGACTCCAAAATATATTCTCCTCGTGTTTCATTATTAGCTACACCACAAAAAAATGTCAGACAACTAGGTTATAGTCACACAAATGTTGAGGATTTGGCACTATTAACTTCTATATCAGTATGTCATTCAAGTGACTCATATTCAAATACTAATGTTAACCAACTAGCATACAGCGCAACATCGGTTTCTCAATCTATAAAAGAAGCGAACAATCCCCATTCATCTCTATCTAGTTTAAAAAATGGCACCCAAGGTGCGATTTTGCTAGGTGTTGATAATAGTTATGAACATGCAGTAAAACATAAAGAAAGATTGGCAAATTATAGTTTAGAAAGTCATTATCAAGATGTTAATGATAAATTACACCCTGAAAAACAAACAGTAAAAGCTAAAGAACCTTACCATAGAGAATTACCAATAGTAAGCACTTTGCCCCAAAACACCAATCATACTGAAAAAGCCCAAGAAAGAAATCAACATGAACGCGAACATAAAAGCGAACATGAAGATAAACATAATTATAAACATGAACACGAACATAATTACACTTATTAAATAATTAAAGCTTGATGATAAATATTGGCTAGAAGATGCATTTGAGCACCATGAGTACTTCCGGTAATAATAATTCTTAAAAGCTGATAAAAATATTTTTTATTAATATTTGCAGGTACCGGTTTACTAATTAGTTCAGCTAAACTTTTATTTATTATCAGTTCACGCAAAACATTAAAATCTAATTCTGGAATTACTAAACTATTTATTTTGTCGTCATTATTTTTAATACTTTTAATAATTATATTATCAAGTTCTTTTGTTAAAATTAGTTCTGGTTTTTTAAAAATAAATTCAATTAATTTAGCAGCATCTTTTAAGATTACAATATCTGTTTTTACTAATTCAGCTACAGCTTGCCACCAATTTAAATCAAAATTAATAGCATCAGGATAATTAGAAATAATAAACGGTTTAAGTAACTCAGCAAGCTCTAAAGTAGTAATTTTTTGAATCCACTGTTGATTAACCCATTCTAATTTTTTTACATCATATTTTACAGTACCTGCAGAATGTACATTACTAAAATCATATAGGTTAATAAGCTGATCTAGATCTAATATCTCTTGAGCAAAAGAATTACCAACCAAGATTAGATAATTAATAATAGCTTGATGCAAAAAACCTGCTTTTCTTAAATCATCTAAAGAAAAACCAAAATCACGCTTAGAAAGCTTAGTGCCATCAAGATTGCAAATAATTGGTAAATGCCAAAATATTGGTAATCTAGCATTAAATGATTTATATAATAAAATTTGCATTACTGTATTTGAAAGATGATCTTCTCCTCTAAAAATATGGCTAATTTGCATATTAATATCATCAATACAATTTGCAAAAATAAAAGTGAAGCTACCGTCACTTCTTGTTAAGGAAAAATCAGCAAAGTTATTAAGCTCAAATTTCATTTCACCTTTAGCTAAATCAAAAAAAGCTAAATCACCCTCAGGAACTTTAAACCGCCAAACAAATGGTA
>CAXNIA010000047.1:0-5280 GCA_964202375.1 Candidatus Babeliales bacterium
AATGCTTTAGATACTCCGGAAGAATGGGTTGGTTTTTCTAGGCAATACAGCAGAGAAGATGATGCTTATTCAGCAAATGATGGAAATACTTATAGAGTTGGTCGCCAAAGAAGAAGAATTAATTATGTGCCGCAAAATATAAATCAAAATGTAACTAATGAAATTTTTGTAGACGGAGCTGATATTATAGAAGAAGTTGCTTGGTAATAAATTTAAATTTAACATAAAAAAGACGATCACCAATGATCGTCTTTTTTATGTTAAATAATTACTCTTGAGTTGTAACTACTTTTGATCTTTTAGCATCAGCTTTTGATACTTTAGCATTAGCTTTTGCTTTTTTAGCATTAGCTTTTGCTTTTTTAGCATCAGCTTTTGATACTTTTGATGTTGATTCTGTGTTTTCGGCTTGCATCATAGGTGAACAGTGCCAAACTTGACCATTTTCATCTTGTACTACTTTATGGTGATCTGAATGGTCTACAGTAGTAACTTTTGTTGAAGCTTTTTTTGTTTTTACTTGTTTTTTAGTTTCAGATGAGGCTGCTCTTTTTTTTGCAGCAGCTTCTTCTTTTCTTGCAACAGCTTCTTGATTTTTAGCTTCAGCTTCTTGAGTTTTAGCTTTTTTATCTTGAGCAGCTTTGCATTGATTATCAAAATGATGAGCTTCTAAGCCATTTGCTACAGCGTGCCCTAAAGGATTACAATCTTCATCAAATTCAAAATTTATATTTTCTACTGTACCTTCAACATTTATTGTATTGCCATTTGATGTTGTAAGAGTTTTTTTACCTTGAATACTAAACGCCGCCAATAACATTAATATTGATAATGTTTTTTTCATAACATCTCCTTACCCATGAGTAATAATCATAACTTTTAAGATAATAAGAAAAAATAAAATAATTAATCAATATAAAAATTATAATTGATAAATTTTAAAGCTGTTAAGCGTATTTGCTCAATAAACATAGGTAAAAACAACTGAGGCTAAAATATATAATAAATTCTATTCTTAAGAAAGCGTATAGGCCCCGCCGGGCCAGTGTCCCCGGAACTTACCTAGTAAGCGGAAGGCAAAATATATAATTAAATAAATATTTATATTTTTTAGTTACCTATGTTTATTGAGTAATTGCTGTTAAGCCTTTTTTGCATTTGAGTTAACCTGATATGTATATTATACTAGTTAATAAAATAATTATTATCGTGAAATTAATAAAATCTTATGAATAAAATTGATGCTAAGTTAATTAGAAATATAGCTGTAATAGCCCACGTGGATCATGGTAAAACTACTTTAGTAGATAGAATGCTTCAGCATGCAGGAACTATTAAAACAGTAACTAGTGATCGAGTTATGGATAGCAATGCTTTAGAAAAAGAACGTGGAATTACTATTCTTGCTAAAAATACCGGTTTAAAATATAAAGATTTTCAAATAAATATCGTAGATACACCCGGTCACGCTGATTTTGGTGGTGAAGTAGAACGTACTTTGCAAATGGTTGAAGGTTTTTTATTGTTAGTTGATGCTGCAGAAGGTGTTTTACCTGGAACTAGATTTGTTTTAAGTAAGGCTTTAGCTCTTAATTTAAAACCAATTGTAGTTATTAATAAAATTGACAGGCCAGATGCAACACCTCTAGAAACAGAAGAAGCTATTCATAATCTATTTTTAGATTTAGCAAAAGATGATTCACAGCTTAATTTTCCAGTTCTTTATGGTTCTACCAAATTCAGCTTTATGGGTTCAGACCCTCATGGTACATCAGGAACAATGGAGCCATTATTTCAAGCTATTATAAATACTATTCCTGCGCCTAAAGATAATTCTAAAGATCCATTGCAGTTTTTAGTCACAAATTTAGAATATTCTGACTTTTTGGGATCTATAGCTGTAGGTAGAATTTTTAGTGGTTCAATGAGTGTTGGTGACCAATTTGTTTGGAGCAGAGATGATTTTGTTAGCCAAACAATGAAAATTACTAAAATATTTGGTTTTGAAGGTCTTACTAAAATAGAATTAGAGTCAGCAAGTTGTGGTGAAATAGTATCTATTGCTGGTTTTACCAAAGAGCCTTCTATAGGTGCTACAGTATGCCATCCTCAACAAGTTAAAAATTTATCATATATCGCTATAGATGAGCCTACTCTTTCTATTTATATAAGTGTTAATGATTCACCTTTTAATGGTCGTGAAGGAAAACTATTAACTTCAAGACAAATAAAAGAACGTTTAGAAAAAGAACTACGTACTAATGTAGCCTTAAAGATAGAGCAAACAGAATCACCAGATGTCTTTAAAGCTTCAGGTAGAGGACAATTGCATCTTAGTATTTTAGTAGAAAATATGCGTCGTGAAGGCTTTGAATTGCAAGTTTCATCACCAGAAGTAATTTATAAATATGAAAACGGTAAAAAACTTGAACCTATGGAACGTGTTACTATTGATGTTCCAAATGAGTATCAAGGTGTAGTAATTGAAAACCTTGGTAAGCGTAAAGGTGAAATGATTTCTATGAATCCTTATTCTGATATAGCTAGAACTAAAATTGAGTTTAAAGTTCCTTCTAGAACACTTATAGGATTTAGAAGTCAATTCTTAACTGATACTAGAGGTACTGGAATTTCAAACTTTAGCTTTGAAGGTTATGAAGAATATAAAGGTGATTTTGTAACCAGAACAAAGGGTTCTTTGATCTCTATGGAAAATGGTGATGTTAGAGCTTATGCTTTAGATGGTTTGCAAGCTAGAGGAATACTTTTTGTAAAACCTGGCGAAGAAGTTTATGAAGGAATGATTGTAGGTGAGCATAGTAGAGACAATGATCTTGATGTTAATCCTTGTAAACAAAAAAAATTAACTAATATGCGTGCTACAGGAACTGATGATTCTGTGCAACTTAAACCACCTAAGCTGATGGATCTTGAAACTTGTATGGAATGGATTGATCCTAGCGAGCTTATTGAAGTTACTCCTAAAAGCATTAGATTGAGAAAAAAATCTTTAAAAGCTTCTTTGCGTAAATAAAAGATTATTAAAGAGAAGATGTTTTAGCCCATCTTCTCTTTATGAAGGAGTAAGTAATTATTTAGATTAATAATTACTTTATTATTATAATTCTATTATAATAATTTTTTATATATTAGCTTTATTTGTATGATTTTATGGCCATCTGTAAATAAAAAACAAGTTTTTTGTATTTGCTCAATAACCGTAGGTAAAGATAACTAGGCTAAAGCATATAAAAAATTACTTTTTAAGAAAAGCGTATAGGCCCCGCCGAGCCAGTGTCCCCGAAGCTTACGTAGTAACGCGGAGGGCAAAACATGCAATTAAACAAATATTTATAATTCTTTATAGTTGCCTAGATTTATTGAGTAAAGACGTTTTTTATGACTTATTTTAACGAATTTCTTTTTTTCCTACATTTATTCTTTGTTTCTACATTTGTAATTCTTGCCTTAAGAATAGGTAAAAATGCTTTAATATCTTTAATGGGTATTTATGTGATTATGATGAATTTATTTATAACTAAACAAATTAGTTTGTTTGGATTAAGTTTAACAACTACAGATAGTTTTACTGTAGGTATAGGTTTAATTTTAAATTTATTGCAAGAATATTGGGGTAAAGAAGAGGCTGTAAAAACTGTTAGATTAAGTTTTTTTCTAGCTATTATTTTTTTAGTTATGGCTGGATTTCAATTATTTTATATCCCACATCTTGCTGATGGTGGTATGCATGAACATTTTGTTTCAATTTTAAACCTTACACCTAGAATAATAATTGCTTCATTAATTTCTTTTTTTATCACTCAATTTGTTGATACTACTTTATATAGTTTTTTTAAAAAAATAGCTGGAGAAAAATATTTTATTTTAAGAAATTATGGCTCTTTATTTATTTCTCAAGCTATAGATACTATACTTTTCTCTTTTTTGGGTCTTTATGGCATTGTTAATAATATTTTTGATATTATTATAGCAAGTTATATTATTAAAATAATAGTTATTTTGTTGGCTACACCGTATATATCTGTAGCTAGAAAATTAATTAAGAAAAATTTACATCAACATGAATAATCATTTTAATTTTGAATTAATTAAAAAATCAAAAAAATCTAAAGCTAGAGTAGGGTTAATACATACACCTCATGGTGTGATTGAAACTCCTAATTTTGTACCAGTTGGAACTAATGCAACTTTAAAAGCTATAGATTCTGTTCAGGCTGAAAGCTTAAATATTCAATTAATGTTTTGTAACACTTACCATTTAATGTTGCAACCAGGGGAAGATGTTATTGCTTTAGCAGGTGGTCTGCATCAGTTTATGAATCGCAAAATGCCTTTAATAACAGATTCTGGTGGGTTTCAAGTTTTTAGTTTGGCTTATGGTACAGTTCATCAAGAATTAAAAAGCAAAGGTGAAAAGCAAAACAATGGTTCAATTTTAAAAATAAATGAAGATGGTGTTTTGTTTAGATCTTATCGTGATGGTAAAAAGATTTTACTTACGCCAGAAAGTTCTGTAGATGCCCAGAAAAAATTAGGCGCAGATATTATTATACCTTTTGATGAGTTACCTGGTTATCATGTTGATAAAAAATATTTAATTAATTCTTTAGCAAGAACACATCGTTGGGAAAAAAGATCTTTAGATAGGCATCTTTTAAATCCAAATAATCAAGCTATGTATGCTGTTATTCATGGTGGAATATATCCTGATCTACGTAAAGAAAGCTGTGAGTTTCTAGGTTCTTTGCCTTTTGATGGTTTTGCTATAGGTGGTAGTGTGGGCAAGAATCATGAAGAAATGTTTAAGATGCTGGATTTTACTGTCCCTCTTTTACCAGAGCATAAACCTAATCATCTATTGGGAATAGGAGATTTAAACTCACTAAGAGATTGCGTTAAGCTTGGAATAGATACTATGGATAGCTCCCATCCTACACGTTGCGCTAGACACGGATTACTTTTTACAAGAAATTTTCAAACTAAAAGAATATTAGCTTCTATTAATAAAACTAATTTTGAGCCGATAGATTATAATTGTAAATGTTATACTTGTATTAATTATAATTTAGCTTATTTACATCACCTCTTTAAATCTCATGAGACTACCGGAGTAGTTTTAGCAACTATTCATAATTTGCATACAATGATGAATATTATGTTAGATTTAAGAAATGAAATTATGAATGATTTATTATGAAAATTGAATCTATAAAAAATCCTGTAATTAAAGAAATTTATAAATTAAAAGAAAAAAAAAAT
>CAXNIA010000048.1:0-5174 GCA_964202375.1 Candidatus Babeliales bacterium
CTTGTTGTTGATAAAGGTGAAAATATTGCAAAAATTTCTAATAGTTTAATAGTTATAGGTAATGAAGCTAATGGTATCCCAGATTTGTGGTTAAAAGATTGTTTAATAACTGCTAATATACCAATGAAAAATTCTATTGAAAGTCTTAATGCCGCAGTAGCTGGTTCAATAGCTTTATATTTAATGGCATCTAATAATTAAAATAACCGGTAATTTGAAAGGTAAAAAAATGTCATCAAGGCATATACCAACTATTTCTTTTGGTGCAGCTTTACTAACCAATTTAAATATTATGATTGGTGTTGGAATATTTGTAAATACTGCGCCACTTATTAAAGAAGCTGGAGCATTGAGCCCATTAAGTTATTTGATAGTAGGTTTTTTAATGTTACCTCTTATTTTAGCTATTAATAAATTAATGACCAAGCATAAAGGTGGTAATTTTTATACTTTTGGTGCTGAAAACCTAAGTCCTACGTGGGGCTTTTTAAGTGTTTGGAGTTATTTTGTAGGAAAATTAGCTTCTTGTAGTTTAATGATCCACTTTTTTTCCTCTTTAATGCAAAAATTAATTCCTTCGCTTAATATTTTTTCAACTATTTGGTTAGATTTATTAGTTATTTTATTTTTAACATTATTAAATTGTTTAAATACTAGGATAGGTACTTTAATACAACTTTTAATTTTTATTGTAAAAATAAGTCCGATTATTTTTATAATTTTAGGTGGTTTTTATATATTTGATTTTACAAGTTTTCAAGATACTTCTAGTTCTAATGCTATTAATAATTTATTGCCAACTATTTCATTTGTTGTTTATGCTTTTACTGGTTTTGAAGCAACTTGCTCTCTTTCATCTTGCATTAAAAATCCTGAAAAAAATGGTCCTAGAGCAATACTAATAGCTTTTTTTATAGTTGTTATGTTAACTATTTTATATCAATTTTGTTCATTTGTTATAGCTGGTAATTCTTTATCTAAAGCTGCAAGTTTTACTGATGCTTTTGCTATTTTAGCTAAAGGGTTTAGTTCTAATTTTATAATTCAAAATAAAATAGGTTATTTCTTGCAAATTACAGCAGCTATATCAGCTCTTGGAGCAGCTTACGGAGTTTTTTATAGTAATAATAGAAATTTATATAGCTTAGCACAAGAGGGTCATATCTTTTTTTCTAGATATTTTATGCATTTAAATCAAAATCATATTCCTTGGTTATCAGTATTGGTCCAGGCTTTTGGTTGTATTTTATATCTATTATTTACAAGAGGTAATAATATACCATTGCAGCAAATGAGTGCTGTAGGTTGTACATTGGCTTATTTTATTAGTTGTATTGGTTTAGTTAAGCATGGTATTAGAAGAAATTTTATTGGTCTTTTAGGGCTTATTAGCGCTGGATTATTACTTTTGTTTTCTCTTTCTTCAGCTATTCAAACTTCTACATTTGCTTTAGCATTATATTGTGCTTTACTATTAAGTGGATTATTAATGTTTCATAAAGTATAACTTAAAGTATTACTTAAAATATGAATTATAAAATTATGCTAAAAAAAATATTAGTTGGTATTTGTTTAGTTATGTTAACTTTTAATAATTTAGAAGCGGGCATTTTTAAAGATTTAATTAATTTTTTTGAAAAAATTCAAAATCCCTTTCTAAGAAAAACTAATTATTTTAATTTAATTGAAGCTAATGATTTAGAATCATTTGAACGTTATATAATAAATAAAAAAATAAATCTTGATTCTCCATTAAATGAACAAGGCCAAACTCCTTTAATTATTGCTACACGATTAAATAGACCAGCTATGATGGAATTATTTATAAAGCATGGTTGTAATTTAGATCAAACAGATATTAAAGGCTTAGCTGCTCCTTGGTATGCTGTAGCTGATCATAGAGAAAAAGAAGCTTTACCGCTTGTTGATATTTTAGTAAAAGCTGGAGCTGATTGTGGTATTAGTCCAGAATCTGTAGCTTATAATACGTCGCCGTTTTTGTTAGCATTAAGAATCAGATCATTATTGGTAGCTAAAGAAATGCAAGACAAGCAACCATTAAGTAAAGAATCTAAAATAATAATTTCAGATTTAGGCATGTTTGGTTACTTAAAATCTATTGAAAGAAGAAAAAAAATTCATCGCTCTGAGAGTATAGGTAGCATATTCTTAGAAGGGTTTAAAAGTGATTTAGAAGCAACTTCTGAAGGTTTAGATTTAGCTTTAGCTAATAAAAATCATAGACTTACAGCAATGATTGAAGGTATGACTAACTCAAACTCTTCTATTAGTTTGGTAAATAGTTCTAGTTCAAATAGGTCTAGTACTGATAGTTTTGTAGATGTTGAATTAGAATAAAAAACTGTAACTACTCAGCTATTGGTTATTAAGCTTACCCTACGCTTACTTTGTAAGCTCCGGAGACAGGGGTAGGGGTCTCTGGCTAGGCCTAAGCACCTTTTTTAAAAAAGAATTTCATAACCACTAAGTTATATAAAAAAATTATGAATTCTAGTAATTGGTATTATTATTAGTTGATTAGAAAAGAAAAAAAGCGAATAGTTCCCGCCGGGACAGTGTACCCGGAGATTGTGAAACAATTGCAGGGCTCTAAAAAATGTAGATAAAATTATATTTTTTATATAGCTGAGTAGTTACAAAAAACTTATTAGAGCTATTTATTTAGCTAAAAAATTAAAATTATTTCAATTATAAATTATTAGTTGCTATATTAATAATAATTAATAAATTTTTGAAGTAATTTTATGCAAAAGCTTGATTTAAAAACAGAAGATATTGCTTATAAAATAAGAAGATTAATTCTTATAATGACTACAAATACTGGATTTGGAAATCCTAGTAGTATATTTTCATGCATTGATATCATAGCTGTTTTATATAATGAATTTATAAAATCAAACAAAGATTATTTTATATTATCAAAAAAAGAAGCTTTGCCTGTTTTATATATTATATATAATTTATTAGGTGAGATAAGTAATAACCAGTTAATTAATTTTGATAAAATTAATTTTTCTGAATTTATTAATAATAATTTATTAACTAAAACGAATATTACGGCATGTTTATTAGGTAATGGCTTAGGTGTTGGGCTTGGTTTAGCAATAAAAAGCAATTATAAAACTTATGTTCTTTTAGATGATAGTGAACTTAATGAAGGTTCTAATTGGGAAGCTATTAAGTTAGCAAGTTATTATAATATAAAAAATTTAACCATTATTATAGATTGCAATAATTTAGGCTCACAAGATTTGGAAAAACTTGCTAAGCAATTAGAAAGCTTTGGCTGGCAAACTAATATAATAGATGGTCATGATTTAAAATCACTTAGAAAAGCTTTTAAAAATAAATCTGAAGAACCTTATATTATTATTGCTAAAACTAAAAAAGCTCATGGCATTAAATATTTTGATAATAAATTAGATTGTTTTGAAAGAATTATTCCACATAAAGATTTAAATAAAGTACTTGAAGATCTTTCTGTAAATTATAATCAACTAGTTATGCCTGTGGATATAAAAAACTATTTAAAAAAATATCAAAAAGAAAATAGTAATTTATTGTTTGAAAATAAAAAATTGCTATCAACTTTGCAAGCTTGTGATGAAGAATTAGTCAATTTAGGTTCTAAGAAAAATAATTTATATTGCTTGAGTACAGAAATTAAAGATTTTAGTTTTAATAATAAATTTAAAGAAAATTTTCCAGAAAGATTTATTGAGTGTTTTACTGCTGAACAAAATATGATCAACATGTCTACTGGCTTAATTAATAATAAAAAAATAGTTTTTAATTATCTTTCTACTTCAGCTTTAATTAAAGTTTTTGAACAGTTAAAAATGGCTTCAATTGAAAAGGTTTCACTTAAGATACTTGGTATAAGTACTGGTATTTTTATTGATACTAATAATTTGTATCAGATTGGTTTAGAAGACATAGCTATAATTAAATTGTTACCTGATAGCATTGTTCTTTATCCTTGTGATTATAATTCAAGTCAGGCTTTAGTTGGTTTAATGTTAGATTATAATTCTGGTATAAGTTATCTCCAGGTTACTAAAGAACTTTTACCAAAAGTTTATAAAAAAAATGCTATTTTTAAAATAGGTGGTTCTTCTGTACTAGTAGATAGTGAAAAGCCTCAAGCTTTAATTATAACTGCTGGTATAAGTATTCATTTTGCTCTAGAAGCTATCGATAAACTTAAAAAAAAGAATATCTTTATTAATCTTATCGATGCTTATTCTATTAAACCATTAGATATTAAGACAATATTAGATCAATTTAAAAAATGTAATCTTCATGCTTTAATAATAGAAGATAATTATGAACAAGGTGGTCTTGGTGAAGCTGTATCCAAATATTTAAATACTGGGAAAGTTATTTATAAATTTATAAATAACCTTCCTGAATCAGGTAGTTCTGATGAATCATTAAAAAGTTCCAAAATAGATTCTGAATGTATTATTAAATCTGTTTTAGAACTTTTAGAAAAAAAATAGCGAACTACTCATACCAATTCGCTTACAAATATTAGTAACTACTCAGAGCTATTGCTTAATTAATGGTTTTTTAGAGCCCTGCGATTGTTTTACAATCTCCGTGTACGCTATCCAGGTGTGGACTATTCACTTTTTTTAAGAAGTAGTAAATTAAATTTGCAGCACTGACTAATTAATCTCCAAAACGCGTTGCTTATATGCCTTTTTTCAAACTTCTTAAGTAACTTTTTCTAATAGTGCATAATTAGTAAATACCAATAACTAAAATTTATATTCACTCAGTTTTAGGTTAGAAAAATGGAATAAAATATATAAGAAATTACTTCTTAAAAAAGCGTATAGGCCACGCTGATAAAGTATCTCCGGAGATTACGTAGTAAGCGCAAAGCAAAATATATAATTAAGTAAAAATTTATAATTTTTTATAGTTAGCTATCTTTATTGAGTAAAAACGTAAATAGTATGATTATTAATAGTAGTTGAAATTTTAGATTTATTACTTTGTTTATTGTATTAGCTCTGCGATATATGTATATAAATCATATCACCACAATAATTCTTTTCGACTTTATTAAATTTCTTCTCACATTCTGTGTTAATACAACCGGCTTTTTCGAGTAAGCTACTGTACTCTTCTAACGCAGTTTCGCA
>CAXNIA010000049.1:0-5029 GCA_964202375.1 Candidatus Babeliales bacterium
AATTTTTAATATTTTTAAAAGCAAAGCTTGCAATATCTTCATAGACTACTAAATCTAAAAAAAATACAAATTCATTAGTAATAAATAAGTATCTTATGAGTTGACCTTCCTCTGCATAAAAAACTTCTTGATTAAAAAATTTTAAAAAATTATTACGATCAAAATACATCTTTACTC
This sequence comes from Candidatus Babeliales bacterium, assembly GCA_964202375.1. Taxonomy (GTDB): domain Bacteria; phylum Babelota; class Babeliae; order Babelales; family JABDEC01; genus CAXNIA01. The sequence goes on from CAXNIA010000049.1 coordinate 178, forward strand.
TTTCTAACTAAACTTTATGAACTGTAATTACATCTCCAAATATATTTATATAAACTTTTAGTTCTTTTGTAAGGTAACTAATACTATTGTTTTCCCCTAGTCCTTTAACTCCGGTACGAATAGTTTCTTCTATGGCAGAGGGTGAAATATTACGTGAAACTACATATTTTTTAAATTGCTCATATGCTTCTTCATTATATTCTTTATGTGCTTCTAAAGGGTACTTTAAAGGATATTTCTTTAGGGCCCTTTTTTCAAGTTCAGCCCTAACTTCTGCTGATACAGGAGCCATTCTTTCTAAAGCATGTTTACTATAATATCTATCATTTATAATAGAACCATTTTCAGATAAATTCCATCCTTGTGCTTTGCAATTATGCTTAATATGAATATTAGCAGCAAGTTCAGGGTCATGCACTAATGCAGTAATCCCCTCACCAATACTAACTTCAGCATTACTTAGTTCAGAAATAAGAACTGTATCTTTGCAGGCATTATTAAGAACTTTACTTAAGACTTCTGGATTGACCGCTGCAGTCTCACTTAATACAATAAAGACTTCTTCAGCAATCACCGTATGCGGACTTTCAAGAAACCCTTGAGCCGCAACAAGTATATCCTTAGATCTGCGCTGTGCAAACTTAGCCATATCTATAGTGTTGCTACCTACAAATATTGCAGATTTTAAAATATTTGTTTGCAAGAGCAGTTCCGAAGATATTTTTGCTACTGATTTTACTTTATCTCTTGTTGGAGTATTGTATATATCAGTCAATACTCTGCTACGTATTTCTGGATCAGTAGCTATTAGGCTTACTGCTAATACAGCTTGTGTACATGCATTTTTTACTTCTTTGAGCTTAGCGCCTATCTTCGCTAATGTTTTTTCTGGATCTGTAGCAAGACCATATGCTGTTTTGCGTGTAAGTTCAGCTATTCGCTTAATATCATCTACTGTTTCAATTGTAGCATCAAGCATACCTTCAACAACAGCAAGATTAAGCTCTAGGTATGCTTTTGCATATTCAAATATGGCATTTGAAGCACGTCGTACTGACATAGCTTTATCAATATGGCAATCTTTATTGAGCTCTTGCCCTAAAAGGTTTAAATCAACAGCACTATTGATGCACTCTTTAATTTTAACATTTTCTACCGATAGCGCGCTAAAGATATTAAGTTCGCTAACCAATTTATCATGAAGATAATGTTGTACAGCATTACCAGAATAGGAAGTAACCTTTCCTGTGCTAATACCATGTTTAGCTAGAATTCTTTTTGTAGCATCTGTAATGTTATACTCTAATAAATATGATTCTGCACCTGTTTGTGATGCTTTTTCCATGGCATCTATAAACAACTTATCATCAAAAAGTGCATCTTCTGTATTTTGTGCAATATCTGCTTTTTTTTGCACTACCCAATCAAGTGTATACTGTTTCTTTTTAATTAAGTTGCTTACCTCACTGACAGCGATAAACATTATCTCTTTATTTTGCTGAGCCTTGCTATACTGAATGTATGCAATATGTTGTTGCTTATTAAACTGTGCAAGCTCATCCTTCAAATCTTCAGAACTTTTTGCAAATGGATTTAGCCATCTCCTCCAAGATTGCAATTTATTTTCTGTGTCTACAATATCCTGTTTGCTATCCTGATATTTTTTCTGATATCTTTTTTCATTTGCTTGATGAGTTAAATAGGTCTCATTAAATGGTTTTACTTGAATTTGTAACTGTTCGATAGAGAGCTTTTCAGTATTAGCGAGTAAGCCTGCTAAGGCAACATTTTTATAGTCACTTACTTTAGATTTATATGCTATTAAAGTCTCATTAGCCCGCACAAGATAACAATTTTTATCATCAAGACTTATTTTTAAATTTAAAAGGTCACTAGATGTATAAACATATTTATATGTTCCAACTTCCTCACTATCAATAATTTGCTGAATAGTTTCAATTTGATTCAAGATTTCTTTTTGCTTAGCTTTTAAACATTTAATATTTGCTTCAGTATCATGAATAATAGTAAATGAATTTTCTAATGATGCCTTTGATGCTTGTTCTTTAATATTAGCAATTATTTGCCTAGTTTCTTGTTGCTGATCAACTAAAAAGTTTCTATGGTTTGCTTCTAACAGTCTATCACTATGCAGAATTTTTTCTATTGCTATTTTTTCTCGAACTCTTTGTATTGCTATTTGTTCTAGTTCATTACCGTGCTTGAATATATTGTCTCTTGATGAGGAATGATTTCTGTTGGTATTACTGTCATTAGGATTATTATCTTTTGTAGAAGAATGCCATGATACAGAACCCAGCGATTCATTTTTTGAAGATGTATTTAATTTAATAGTATTTTCTGTAGATGTCTCATCAGAATGATGAATTGATTCTGAGTCGCTATTTTGTGCTGATTTTTGTGCTGACTTATCTAAAGTTGTCTTGTTATCCTGTATTGCTTTATTAAGGGAAAACAAATATATTGCTTTTTCATGGATATTAGCATCAGTCTTTATCTTTGTTTTAGTCTTTGCTTCAAAATCACTAACATATAGGTATTGACTAATTGCTAATATTAAACATAATCGTCGAAAATTATTTAAATTCATGTTAGTTTTTCTTAGAAAATATAATAACTACTCAGCCATTACTTAATTAATATTTTTTATAGCTCTATGATTGTTTCACAATCTCCAGGGACACTGTCTCGGCAGGGACTATATACTTTTTACGTTTTTAGCAAACTGCTAAAAACACCAAAAACTAAAATTAATAATTTTATATAGCTGAGTAATTATAAAATATGTAATTTTGGATTAGATACCACTACCAAAAGTTTCTCGCCATGGATAGTTTACATCTTTACCTGTAGCATCTATAGCTTTTCTAAAATATTTATGCATCGCCTCTATCTCTTGACATTTGCCTTCATTTCTTTCAAAGGCCGCTAAATACTTTGCCCTTGCTGAAGTTACAATAGCTTCTAAGTCTCTGTTAGAAAAGTGATTTGCTTGTAATATATTTGCCAGAGCTTCTGGGTATCCAGTATAATTAGCAATATTTTGGTTTTTGCAAAGTTTCTCTAAAAGTTTAACTTTATCTTTCTGACAAAGTGGCTTGACTTCACAAGTAGCTCCAGAAAATCTGTCCAATAAGGCTTTATCAAGTGCTTCTTTATCATTAGTTGCGACTATCACAAATACATGCGGTATCTTTTGAAGCTTCTGAAGAGCTACTAATAATGTTGCAAGCATTGCTCGGCTTTCATTATGGGTAGATAAATTACGATGTGATGCAATCGCATCTATTTCATCAATAAATAATAGAATAGGCTTATTAAAATCATTTACTGCTGAAAAAGTTTTTTCTATTTTACGTGAAGACTCACCTATGTACTTATCTAAAAAAGATGATGCAGTAATGGAACAGTATGGAATTTGTAAGGCATTAGAAAGTTCCTGAACTAAATATGTTTTACCTGTACCAGGCTGACCATATAATAATAAACGGTTTTGAATTAATGTTCTATTTTTAACAAAATTATTATAATAAACAAAGTATGTAAGCATATCGCTTATCTGTTCAGAGATAGGCCCTTTATATTCACTTTGAAGAATTTCTAGAACCCTTTCATATTTATTATTTATAGGCTGAGCTGTTTCAATAGTCTCAAGCTTGTTTGGATATATAGGCTTAAATAAATTTGCTTCGTCTTCACGTATAGTTGATTTACCATTTACTGATTGAACAATATTTTTAAAAAGCTTACGCTTTTGAGACATTTCTGCAGCAGTCTTTACTATTTGCCAATCAATTTTATTAAAGAATTTATCTGCTAGCTCTTCATTAAAAACTGGTTGCAATTGATCATTGCTCGGATCAATTGCTGAATTTTGTGCATCATCACTAGGTAAGTTAGCAAAAACTATATTTATAAAAAATATAAAAGTATACATAAGCATTTTACTATTGAGATTCATCTATCGCCCCTTATAAATTAGAAATAAAAAAATGTAATTTGAGATTAGATACCACTACCAAAAGTTCCTCGCCACCAATAGTTTGCATATTTACCAGTAGCATCTATAGCTTCTTTAAAAAACTTATGAATTGGCTCTTGATGCTTAGTTTTATCTTTTTCACGGTCCACAAAATGCTTCAGTCTTGCTGAGGTTACAATAGATACTAAATCTCTATTGCAAAAGTAATCAGCTTGCAATACTTGTGCGAGAGCTTCTGGGTATCCAGTATAGTTAGGAACATTATGATCTTTACAAAGTTTTTCTAAAAGCTTAACTTTATCATTCTTGCAAAGTGGCTTAATTTCACAAATAGCTCCAGAAAATCTATTTAATAAAGCATTATCAAGTGCTTCTTTATCATTAGTTGCGACTATCACAAATACATTAGGTACCTTTTGAAGATCCTGAAGTTCTACTAATAATGTTGTAAGTGTTGCTCGGCTTTCATCATGGGTAGATCCTTTACGCTGTGATGCAATCGCATCTATTTCATCGATAAAAAATATGACTGGTCTATTAAAATCATTTGCCGCTGAAAAGGTTTCTCTTATTCTACGTGAAGATTCACCTATGTATTTATCTGAAAAAGATGCAGCAGGAATAGAAAAGTATGGAATTTGTAATGCATTAGAAAGTGCTTGAACTAAATATGTTTTACCTGTTCCTGGCTCACCATATAATAATAGACCTCTTACGAAACTATAATTAATTTAAAATTTTGGTAAATTATGATGTAAATCAATCAAAATCAAAAAAGAAAATGAAATTTAATAACATAAAAAATAAGCCCGATGAAAAATTTAGAAGATTAACTGGTGTAAAAAGAAT
>CAXNIA010000050.1:0-5009 GCA_964202375.1 Candidatus Babeliales bacterium
CGCCTTCTTTTTAGATAAGAATTATTATTAGATACTTTTATTAAATACTTGCCCTACGCTGACTGCGTCAGCTTCGGGGACACTGGCCCCGGGCGGGGCCTATTCGCCTTTTCTTAAACAAAATATATAAAGTGTTCTGATGTGTAGCATCATCTGAGGGCTTAATGGCAGCCTGCTGCCAGATGGGCCCGAAGTCGATGTGGCTTAGGGTCCAGGTATTCTCCTGGTGCGGGGGTTTAGCAATGTTTCGCGGCGCATAGCACCCCCTTTGCATAAAAAGCATTAGGTAATCTAGAAGATTATAAATTAGCTACACAAGTATTATTTTTAGATAAGAATCAATATTAAATACTGTTGCCCTACGCTTTACTGGCGTCAGCTCCGGGGACAGGGGTCCCTGGCTGGGCCTATACACCCTTTTTTAGATAAGAGAATATAGAGTGCTTCTGATATGTGGCACCAACCCATCATGATCAAAAATCACTGAAAAAATACCCTCAGCATAATTCAACACTCCCAGTTTGTAATCCAAATTTTTAAACAAACCTCCTAGGAGAGCTTTTTTTATTCTTTTTTTAAAGTATTGCTTTTGCATTTTATATTGTGTTAATTTTATATTAGTAATATATTTTTTTATCTTAAATTCTTAAGAGAGATATATTGGTAGGAGATTTAGTATGAATATTAGGGAGTATAAGTTTTTTTGTTTAGTTGTTTTTACAAGTATGGTTTTTGAAATATACACTTTATCACCTCAACAAATAGCCAACGTAAATATGGCCGCAAACACCTACCTGTATCCTTACTCCCCATCAGAGATAGAGAACGACGCACATCTTATGAGCCAAGTCACTCAGTAGCACAAGAGCTAGCATCCGATGAGAAGAGAAAAGATAAAGAGCCTGTAAATCAGTAGATGTAAATAAGCATTAGGGGAATGCGTTGAGATTTTTTAAAGGTATGTATCTAGGTGATTAATATTAATTATCTGTTTTTTAATACTTTTCGCCCAACATTGATACCTCAAAACGTATTGTTCTATTGATTTCATAGAAATTGTATTAGACTTCTTACGAAACCCTACGATTGCATTATATTCAATCTCTCGGGAAACGTGCCCCTGACGGGGCCTATACGTTTTTTTTAAAAAAACAATACCAACATGTATCTAATTATTATAGGAAAAATCGTATTATTCATAGGTTTTAAAAGAGGTCTAATATCTCAACAGTTACTAATCAATTTTATTTTCCCAAAGCTTAAGCAGCTCCTCAATTTCTTTTTTTTGATTTACAATTTTTTTACTAACTTGCGCAAACATGGGGTTACCATACTCATATTCTGTTAAAGTTAATTCTAAATTTTTCAACTTATCTTCAGCTTTTTTAATATTTCTTTCAAGCTCGTAAAACTTTTTAGCAGCTTCTTTTTGTTCTACTTTTAGCTGATTAGGCTTGTCTTCAACTTTCTGAACCGGATCTTTTTGTAAATATAAATAATCATCATAGTTACCAGGATAGCTTTCTATTTTTTGATCAGAAAGTTTTAATATTCTAGTAGCAAGACTATTTATAAAGTACTGATCATGAGAAACAAATAAAATTGTTCCAGGATATTGTTTTAAAGCTTGAGACAATATTTCTTTTGAAGTAATATCTAAATGGTTTGTAGGCTCATCTAAAATTAAAAAATTACCATTTTTCAATAAAGTTTTGGTCATACATAAACGATTTTTTTCTCCTCCGCTAAGTACTCCTATTTTTTTATAAATAGTATCTTTGCAAAAAAGAAACCCACCTAAAAAAGTTCTGATTTGTTCTTCAGAAACTTTTGTTTCTGAAATCATATAATCAATTATCGCTTTATTTTCTGGCAAAACAACAACGTTATCTTGTTCAAAATAAGACATCAAAACATTATGTCCAGGAATTATTTTGCCTTGTTGAATAGGCATTTTACCAACTATAAGTTTTAATAAAGTTGTTTTACCTATACCATTTGGGGCAACAATTGCTATTTTTTCATTTTTTTCTATTTCAAAGCTGACACTATCTAATATTTTTTGAGAATTATAAGAATGCGATAGATTTTCAACTTTTAAAACAATAGTTCCTGATTTACTTAAAGATGGGAAGGAAAAATTAACTCTTCTATTATTATTTATAGGAGCTTCAATAAGTTCTATTTTTTCAACTTTTTTAAGCATAGATTGAGCCATTTTGGCTTTACTTGCTGTAGCTTTAAACCTAGAGATTGTTTTTAATTTTTCATCAATCTCTTTTTGTTGCTCTAAATAATTTTTAAGTAATAATTCTTCGTTGATAGCTTTTTGATTTTCAAAATAAGTAAAATTACCATGATATGTAATTGCTTTTTTTTGATTTAACTCAATAATTTGATCAGGTAAATTATCTAGAAAATACCTTTCATGAGAGATTAAAATAAATCCTGGCAATGTTTTTAATTTATTTAAAAGCCATTCTTTAGTTGTGATATCAAGGTGATTAGTAGGTTCATCAAAAAGATAAAAGTCTGCTTTTTTAATAAGTAACTTAGCTAGAAGCAACCTCATTTGCCAGCCAGTACTAAGCTCATTAACAGGCTTATTTAGTTTATCTTGAAACCCTAAGCCATCTAAGATTATTTTTACTTCATGCTCTTTTGGTTGCAATAAAAGATCTTCTTCTTCACTAAACAAAGCTTCTTCTAATACCGTTTTAGTTGATAACAAAGTAGCATGTTGAGGTAAATAGGCGATTGAAATATTTTTAGGAATATCTATTGTGCCAAAATATTGTTCGTTTTCCTTTTTTAACATTCTTAATAATGTAGTTTTACCTGTTCCATTATTACCAACTAGGCCAATTTTTTTACTTGTATCTAAGGTTATATTTAGATCTTCAAATATAGCTTGTCCACCAAAATCTAAGAAAATCTTTTTAAAATTGATCATTTTTAATTTTTTACACTATTTTATTAATATTTTACCTTATATTTTATATATTTTGAAATGATTCTAAAATCTGATTTACGCTAGTTAAAAAATGAGCTACAATTTAGCTACAATTTAAACGCAATTTAAACGCAATATTTTTTAATTTTCATTTATTTATTAACAGGTTTTTTATGTCTGGGCTTAAAGTTTTTAGTGTATTAATATTTTTATTAATGTCAGGTTTTTTGGGTCATAAAGTTTATAGTTATTTTTTGATTAAAGATAATCCAGAAATAATATTGATGGGTCTTGAAGAAAATGGTTTTTATAGTGGCAACTTAAATATTACTATAAATTGTACTCATAAATATAAAGTGAAAGACTTATCAGTTGATTTAGATGGTAAGCTTTTAAATTCAGCCTCTATTTACAAAAGTTCTTTTAATTTTCCATTAACAATCCCTAAAACATTGTCTAACGGAAAGCATAAATTAACCATAAAAGCTAAAAGTGGAGCCTATAATCAATCAGAACTTACTAAAGAGTTTAATTTTAATATAGATAATTCACCATTACATGTTGCTTTTGTTAGACCAGGCTTTGAATACAAAGTTTTTCAAGGTAGAACATTACATATTCAATTCCAAGCTAATAAAAAACTAAAAACTGCTTTGCTAAAAACTGCGACAAATGAATATTCTTGTTTTCCAGAAAGCCATAATTCAAATATTTATGAGTGTTTTATGCCTGTTGCTTGCGAAGAGCACCCAAATGAATACCCTTTTACAATTGAAATTATCGACTTAACTGGCAACACTGCTCAGCTTGAAGCTAAATATCAAGTAATTCCTTTTGCTTTTAAAAAGCAGGTTTTAAAAGTTAGTGCTGAAAAATTAAAAGCTGAAGCTGAAGTAAGCTTGCCCCAACAAGAGCTAGAAGATGAATTAAATGTTTTATTTAAAGCTTCGCCAAAAGAAAAACTTTGGAACGGATCTTTTTATATACCTATTGAAATGACTGGCATAACTTGTGATTATGGTGTTAAAAGAGTTACTCAAGAAAAAGGTTGCTACACCCATAAAGCATTAGATCTAATAGGAGCACCTAGAACTGTTGTATGGGCGCCACAAGATGGTATTGTAGTTATTAAAAAAAGATTTGCAGCATCAGGAAAGACGGTAGTAATAGATCATGGCTATGGAGTCTTTTCACTCTTGTTTCACTTAGAAGATTTTGCAGACATAAAAGAAGGTGACAAAATAAAACGAGGTAACCCTGCAGGAACATTAGGTATGACAGGTTACGCTACTGGTTATCATTTACATTGGGAAATGCGAATCAACAATATTCATGTTGACCCTATGCAATGGGCCAAAGATGATTTTTAAATTTTATATAACTACTCAGATATTGGTTAATTAATGTTTTTAAGTATTATAAACTGCCCTGCGCTTACTTTGTAAGCTCCGGGGACACGGGCCCCTGGCGGGGCCTAAGCGCCCTTCTTAAGTAAAAGGAATTTGGCACAGAAGTTTATAAGAGTTACAATTTTATAGGTTTTTTGATGATTTATTTTAGCTTAGAAGACTATTTTTTTAATATAAAACCTTTTAAACGCTGGCTATTTTTAATAGTATTATTTTTGATATTATCTAGCTATGGTTTTTTAAAATTTTTAGATATAAAAAATAATAAAAAAATAGTAAACAAAAAAGAAGAAAATCAAAATATCATTATAAAAAAACTTCAAGAAAAAATAACAAAAGCTGAAAATAAAATTAAAGAGACAGACTTGCTATCTTATACTAAATCTTTTTCAAAAGTATCTGATACTAATAATAACTCCGAGCAACAATTTAATTTTATTATTGATTATAATGATCTAGTAATACTTTTAGAAAAATTATCAAAAGTTAATAATAGTATAAAAAACTTTATAGTAGTGGTTGATGAAAACAAAAAAATTAATATTAATTTAATTGCTGAATTTAATTAATAGCATTTGTTACAAAAATAAATTTATGTTATTTTGAAATTATATAAATAGTTTTTTATTTATATAATCATTTTAAAA
>CAXNIA010000051.1:0-5008 GCA_964202375.1 Candidatus Babeliales bacterium
ATGATTCTGGTTGGATTGAAGGTGCTCTTTCAAGCTCTGAAAAGTCATTACCTAAGATAATTAGTATAATTAAAAATATGCAAATAAATTTTGATTAATACTGTCTCTTGAGAAGATAATTATTTTATAAGCAACTAATAAAAATATAATAAATACTTAAGTATGCCTGACATTGTCTTTAGAGATTAAATAGTAATAGTAGTTCATGACAGCAGTATATTATAATTAAGTAATAGCTGAATAGTTACTAATTTATTTATTTATTTTTTTATAAAAAGCTATTTTTTCTGTTTTGGCAATTATTTTTTGCTGTATAGCCTTTTCAAGCTCTTCTTTTGTTTCAATTTTTTCTATAATTGGCTCATTTAGAGCATATAACTTGAAAAAATATCGATGTGTCTCTCCTACAGGTGGGCATGGTCCATTGTAACCTAAATTTTGATAACTATTTTTAAGAAGCTTAAATTTATTAAAGTCACTATTTTTATCTAAAAAATCTACCTCTACAGGAATATTATAGGCTAAAAAATGATTAATAGTGCCTTTTGGTGCATCAGGATCATCAATAATCAAAGCTAATTTTTGGGTATTTTCAGGTATGTTTAAAAATTTTATATTAGGTAATTGATTTTTACCTTGGCAGGTATTTTTGGTTTTTATAAAATTATCAACTTTTAGTTCTACTTTGATTTCAAAATTATTTTTTTGATTAGTTTTTTTTTCTTGAATTAGTTCAACTAAATTATTTTTATCATAAACATAATTAAATTTTAATCTTAAAAAATTTGCTAAAATTAAACCACCTATTGTCAAAAATAGTAAAACATTAATTGATTTTTTCATAAGTTCTTTAATTTGTAGTTTATTTTCTGAGCTTCAGTCTAAATAGTTATTTTAATTAATTTAAATAATTTGTTAAAAATTTATTACTTTTGTCTATAGCTTAGTAATATGGCTAAAAAATAATATATTTTATAAAAATATAAAATAGCATGTCTTTTGGAATAACAACCAAAAAACATGCTATTTCTTTACTGCTGAGTAGTTATAATTAAATTTATGACCTAACTTAATTCCTCAAATTTAGTGTTTTTTGGAGTATTGAATGAAAATGAATCTACTTGCAAATTAAGATGATTTAAATCGTTTAAAACACGAACTCTTTTGATAGGTAATGGATGTGTTGAAAAAAATTCGGTAACCCAAGTAGCAAAACCAGAACTAGCATCCAAAGATAAAAATAATTCTTTAATATTTACTTTTTTGTATAACTTAGCTCCCGCACATAAAAATAAAATACCATTAACTGCTCCAGCCGGGCATAAATTATAACCTATGTTATCGCAGGTGTATTCACACGCTCTAGAATAAGCTAATTTTAATGGAAAGATTAGACTAGCAGGAATAATAAAAATCTGCTTAAAACTAACATGACCTCTTTTGATATGACCTAGCTCATGCCCAATAATAAAAGATACTACATCAAATTCATTGTCAGCTATTAGCTCGACTACTCCAGAATTTAAAATAACTAAATTGTTACGTAATATTCTAGCGGCAAAAGCATTCAATATCCCATTTCCTTGCGTAACATAAGTATCAGGTATAGAACTCATGCCTAATTTTTGGCAATGACTTTTTAATATTTGAAATAATTCAGGAAATTGTGTAGGTGTAAGCTTAACCGAGTTTCCTCTTAAGTGACCTAGGAAAAATATTTTGGGAAATAAATTCAAACCTAAGTTGATAAGATAAACAAAGACAAAAAAAGCCACGTTTCTTAAAACTAGAAATAAAATAATACTCTGCAGTCCGAAGGGCAAATCTGAGCAAGGCGTTATTGCATATGCCAGAGCTGTACAAAAAAGTATACTGATAGTTACCATTAGCCAATAATAAAAATTTTCTTTGCGATGTACTTTGATTTCCATATTTAAGATCCTTTAAAAAATTAAGTTAATCAATAATTACAATTATGACTAAAGAGTATTTTAAGTAAAGCATCCAAGCTTAATAGTAAAAAATAATTTATTTTTTACTATTGTCCATACTATGTCTCTGATAATTGAATATTATTAATTGTGTTATTATGTAAAAATTTGATTAAACAATTTTTTTTAAAATAATAGATTTTATTAGAAAGATTTATATTATAAAATGGCGGGGCTGATGGGGCTCGAACCCACGACCTTCCGCGTGACAGGCGGACGCTCTAACCAACTGAGCTACAGCCCCCTAAAAAGGGGAAAAGGTTATTAGATATGGCTCCTCGAGCAGGACTCGAACCTGCGACCTAACGATTAACAGTCGTGTGCTCTACCAGCTGAGCTATCGAGGAACAATTTTTTAAAGAAGTTTTAAAATTTAAATTATTTTAATATTTATTATTTTATCAAATTTTTAATTATTAACAACTAATTATTAATGATTAAAAAAAATAAAATGGTGGGCGGTACAGGACTCGAACCTGTGACCCCCAGTTTGTAAGACTGATGCTCTACCAGCTGAGCTAACCGCCCTTATAAACATTATAAATAATGTTAAATACAAGTAAAATATTACGATATATTTTATAAAAAGTCAAAAATATATTTACTCACCGTAACTACTAAGTTATTGCTTAATTATAATATGTTGCCCTATGATTACTACGTAATCTCCAGAGACAAGCGCGCCTTGCTATGCCAGAGCTCTTTTTTAAGAAGTAGTTTTGTAATTTACTCACCAACTAAAATACATTCTTTAACACTAAATGGATCTAAAGCTAATTTTAATTCGATTAAATAATTGACGCCATCCTTTTTAAAACTTTTAATAAATCCAATTAAAAGTCTTTTTGGATAAGACAAGCCTTCACCTGTGCTAAAAACAGGTTCATTAATTGAAATAGGTAAAAGATGATTAACAAAATTAAACTGGGCTCTTAATAGATTACCATTGCCTTGCACTACACCTTCATGTTTTGCGTTACCAGTTTCTGCTATTATTGCCATAGTTAAATCTGAAATTAACATTATTTTGCTATGCCATCTGTAAACTTCAACAACTTTACCAAAAAATTTACCATCAACTATAGCAATCATATTCTCAGAGACATTATCACTAAAACCTTTATTTACTTTTACAAAATGATTATTTTTAAAGTCTCTGTAAACAATTTTAGCTTTAATATGCTCATCTAAATTAATATTTTGAGTTACTATATTCTGGCTACCATTTAAAATGTATTTATTTTCAGCCTCTAAAATTTTAATTTTTTCTATTAAATTATTTTTAGAAGTTATAAAATCAAATAATCCATCAGCAGCATAAAAACAATGATTTTGTAAGTAAAAAAAAGGTAAAGAGATATAATAAAAAGATTTTCTAAATAATGGGGCAGTAAGTAAACCACAAAATAAAATAAAAAAACATTTAAATAATAATTGTGATCTGATTACTTTCACAAATTCTCTTGTAATTTATTTAGTTCTAATTTTAACTCATTGCTTGAACATATTGTAACTAATTTAGATCTTAATTGCGAAGCACCATTTATACCACGCAGATAGAATGGTAAATGTTTTCTAAAGCAAAAAAGACCATGTTCGCCGTAATAGGCTAACATATATTCTAAATGTTGCATAGCTATTTGAAGTATCTCTTTTTGATCCAACTTAAATTCTCTGCCATAGGCATTTTCATTTATTTCGTACAGTTTCCAAGGTTTTGCCCATAGACCTCTTCCTATCAAAAAGCCATCTACTCCTGTTGCCTCATAAACTGTTTTAGCTGTTGACCAATTAACAACATTACCAGAATATAAAAGTGGAATTTGAAGCTGTTTTTTTACTTGAGCTGCTAACTCAACATCAGGTCTTCCTGAAAAATGTTGTGTTTGCAATCTAGGATGCAAAATAATAGCATCAACACCACAATCTTGAGCTAAAAGTGCAACGTCAACAGCATTTTTAATTTTAAAGCCGGCACGCATTTTTAAAGTAAAAGGGATATTTAATGATTTTCTAAACTCAACTAAAATATTTTTTAATCTAGGAAGATCAGCCATTAATGCTGAACCAGAACCAGAAGAAACTACATTTCTAGCCGGGCATCCGATGTTTAGATCTAAAATATCTACGCCTTTAGTTAATATTTTATCTATAGCTGTATTGATAAATTTAATATCATTTGCTGCTACTTGAAAAGCTAAAGGTCTTTCGCTTAAATCGAAATTAAGTGCTTTTGCAGCACCTTTGTCATTTGCTATGCAAGCAACATGACGCATTTCACTATATAAAAGTTCTTCTTTAGAGTATTTACGAACTAATTTTCTAAAAGGAGAATCGGTGATCCCATCTAATGGACCACCGATAAATCTTGGAAACTTAAGTGTACCTATAGAAAATTTACTATTGATCCATTCCATTAAAGAATATCACTTAATCTTAAACCTTCTTTTTTCAAAGTAGCTATTAAACCATTTTTATTAATAGTTCTTAAGGCACGAGTTGAAAGACGAACTTTTAGAGAACGATTTAGTTCTGGAACAAAAATCGTTTTAGTTTGAATATTTGGAAAAACCCATTTTTTGGTGCGGTTATTAGCGTTTGAAACGTTATTTGCAACAGTTGGACGTTTTCCAGTAATTTTACAAATTCTTGACATAATTATAATACCTTGTAATTTTTTTACTTACCTTCGCGATACAATACTGTACGACGAACTACTGGATCATATTTTCTAAGTTCAAGTCTACCTGTAGTATTCGCTTTATTTTTAGTAGTAGAATAAAAATGACCGCTTTCAGTACTTTTTAATCTAATTATTATACGATTTAAACCTTTTTTTGCCATGACAACCTATTTTTTATAATTAAAGTACAAATTAATTATACTAGTTAGATGTTTTTTTTCAACAAGCTTCTGATTATTTTTAATTATTTAATTGTTTTTTTAAACTATTGCATAAGTTTTATTAATTAAGTTACCCTAAGTTTAGGAGAATTATGAAATATTTATTTTTTTTA
>CAXNIA010000052.1:0-4973 GCA_964202375.1 Candidatus Babeliales bacterium
GCTTAATGATATAATTAGAATATCAGACCTATATTGCTTAAAATCTAGGAAATTTCTAAGCTCTTTTGGATTTTAAATACTACCAAATTTGTAGTGAAATTTGGTAGTATTTAAAATCCAACTTCAAAGCACGAATTAAATGTGATACCAATATAAACCAAGATAAATATATATAAATCCAAACAATTGAGAATACCCATGAAGGTGGTTTTAAAAAAGAAATATTTAGTTTGTTATACCATTTTAATGATCTTGGCATTAAAAAATAACTAAAAAAAATATTAAATAAACTAAGAAAAGATATAAAAATTAATTTTTTAATTATTATATTATTTAGATTTTTCATTATATTTATTATTTAATATATAAAATCATAATCGTTAACTTTGTTAAGATGTTTTTTAATTTCTGTTGCCTCTATTAATGGTTCTAATAAATAAGTTTCATAATTTAGATTGTCACCTATTATTACATATTTACCATCAAATTTTAAACGAAGTCGCTCAAAATTTTTATCCATCTCAAAAAATGCTTTAATTATAGGTGGTTTATTTAAGTCTTTCATTTCAACTAATATTAAATGTTCTAATTCTTTTTCATATTTATTATTATAACTATTTATCAATTGATAAGAAAAAATAAATTGATTTCCAGAATAACTGATATCACCTAAAGCTTTATTTGCAGGAATTTCAAAACGCTTAACTGTTAATATTTTATTATCATTAATCTTGAATATAAATATTGGTAAAGTATATTCTGCTTCAGATTTTTCATTAGATGCTAAAAAAGCTAATGAGCCATCATTGTTGAGACCCAAACTAGTTTTATTAACATTAAAACCTATAAATTTTTTAATTTTTTTAATATATTTATTTAATTTATTATCAAAATTCCATATGTATAATTTATGACTTTTCTGGTTAAAGGCTATTACTGAATTCCCATCAGCTGAGATAGCAGCATAATTTAAATTACCTAGAAAGAATCTGCGATATTCATTTTCTTTATCTGTTTTACGCCAAACATAAAGTTTATCTTTATTATTGTCATATCTAAATATAGATACAAATGCTTTTCCTTCCAAAGCTATTGAACTATCTTTAAATATTATCGATTTACTTTTTTCATAATTAGGAAAATTTATTTTTCCTAATTTTATAAATTTATCATTATTTTTTTTAGATACTATAAAATAATTATTATCTGGTAATAATTTAAAATTATTGATTTTATCGGTATACCCAGATTCTATCTCAGAAGTATTTATTTCTTTGGTAAATTTTAAATGATTAAGCTTAATCTTTATTTTATTATCTAATAAATCTATTTCTTTATCTTCATTTTTAGGTGAAATAGATTTATTAGATAATAAAATATCTTCATTTTTAGGTGAATTGGAAGAAGTAAAGTTTTCAGAAAATAAAAATGTGCAAAAAAATAAAATATAAAACATTTTGGTTCACTTTAGTTATTTATTAAATTAATCTTAATAAATAATAAATAAAAAAATCAATATATTTACAATTTTATGCAAATTGTTATTATTAATTAATAGTATTTTAAAAAATAAAGATATATGCAAATTAAAAATAAAATATTTTTCGTTATTATTTTTGTTTTATTTAATGTAATCAATATTAAAGAATTAAATAAAACAAATTATAAGCAATTTGGAAAATTAATAAGTAAGATTAATTTTATTATTAATAAAAACCAGGAAGATACTAAAAAAGAAATTGATAAAATTAATTTTGAAAATATTAAATTACAAGAATTAAATAATAGTTTAAAAAAAGATTTAGAAGAAATATATAAACCTTTTAATGATTTTATAAATAATAATTTAGCAAAATATGATTGGCAAAATAGTCAACATAATTTAAATGATGTTCTAGTGCAAGAAAAAAAAATAGTCAACTTAAAAGCTGGTGTTCAACTTAAAAAAATTATTTATAAATATAAAGAATGTGCTAAAGAGACAATTAATTTAATTGCTATTCATGGAACTATGTCATCTTGGGATATTTTTGGTAATTCAGATACAGCTTCTTCTTTAGTAATCAGAGATTTTGCAAAAGAAATCGCGATAATTTATGGTAAGAAAGTAAAGCTTACTTTAATCAATTGGGGTGGTTTTTTATCTCAAAAAAGAAGAATCAAAGTTGGTCAAATATTAGCTAAGTATATAGCAAAAAAAAATAAAAATAATTCTATCATATGGGCAATGGGTCATAGTCATGGTTGTAATGTTATTAACAATATGGCAGAATCACTTAAAAAATATGGTAAGGTCATTGATTGCGCTATCTTTATAGCACCAATAGCATTAGATATTAATCCTTGTGCCAATGATGGTTTAAACATTAAAGAATGTTTTAATTTTTATTCTCATGGTGATATTATGCAAGCTTTTGGTTCTAAACAAAACGGTGAATCTAAAGTTAAATTTTTTCCTTCCTGTCCTCAAACTAAATCCTATTGTGTTGAAATTTATCCAAACAACGAAGAAGTTGATCATTTAACTATTAAAATAGTTGTTTTAGAACAATTATTACCATTAATGTGCATAATTAAAAAAGATTTTCCTCTTGCAACAGATTTAAATGCTATTTTATTTCAAGATCATAACTTACCAATAATCACATTAAATGATAAAAATAAAAACCCAGATTATAATAATTTTGTAAATAAATTTTTTAATTTAAATCAATTTCAACAAAAAATTAATGAACAAAAAAAAATTAGTGAACAAAATATAAAAGATTTAAATGATAAATTAAATCAACCCTTATTTAAGTCTCATTCAAGAGTAGCTAAATTTCTAAAAGGATTTAAAGCTATAATTAATCAAAGGCCTAGATATCCTTGGCGCCATAAAAACAATAACAAGCCAGAATAATTTAATTATTAATCTGGCCTGTTTAAAGTTAATTAATTTGGCAAAAACCTAAAACATGCAATATATCAGCTAAATGATGATTGATAAGATCTGCTTCTGGTCTATTATTTTCATAAATAAATAAGCCGTGATTACCATGTTTAAGTCCCAAAGAAATAAAACTATAAGCTGGAATTTCAAACTCCTTAGCTATTTGTGATACAATTTCGTTTAATGATTGGTTATTTTTTTTGGGGCTATTAGAAGTAAAATGTTTAACCTTTTGATTAAATGGTGATCTTTTCATGATCACTGTAATTTCTTCATGATTGTCCCACTCTGGACTCCAAGATTTATGACCTTCAGTTTTAAAAAATCCTGCAACTCCTTTAAGAATATTAAAATCTGGATTATCTACAAAAAAGGCTGCTCTTTTGATATCAAAAGATTCCTCATTGCATAAATCACATAACACTAATTCTGCAAGATTATCAGTTAAATCATGCACTGATAACATCTTTTTAGGTAGATTGCTAAGCACACCTAAAAGACTTTTATGTTTGAGGAGCACCTCATCTCGATCCATTATATTCTCCTTTATTTTGGACGAGAGGCCATATAATTATGACCGTAGCATAACAAAGAGATATGTATTTTGGCAAATGATATAAATCTTGCCCTCTTTAGTAAAGCTAGGTACACTTTATTTCATGAAAAATAAAAATAAAAAACTAAATTATATTACATTAATTAATTTAATAAGTAATTTTCTATTAATAGATTTAATTTATTCAAGATCTGTTCATCGTCCTTTAGATTTGGAAGATCCTTCCATTATTGTAGAAAGTTCAACTACAGGTGAAGTCTATAGAATGATAGATTCAAGATTGCAAGATTACCCATTCTTTAATTGTTTTAATCAAGAACATCTAGAACAAAATCTTTTACCAGAAGAAATTAGTTACCGTTATGATGAAAATAAATTTGTAAAAGGTTTAGTTTTAAATCAACTTGTTAATACTTTTATTAAAGAATTAATAAATAAAAAAATTAAATTTAAAGATTTTATAATTTTAAAATGTACTGATTATAATACTAGAAAAAAATCTGGTTTCATAATTGTTAAATTTAAAGAATATCCTTTTGTTTTAAAGCTTTCTATAGAAACTCCTAAAACTTTAACAGATTTTTCAACAAGAGGTGCTCAAGAAAGAGCAATTTTTTGTATGGCTAGTTCTATGAGACATTTGGCAGGACTTACTAGAATTAAATCTTTAGAAAAAATAAAAGAGCAAGTCTTGCCTAGTCACCCTTGGTACGATAAATTATCATTACCTCGTAAATGGTACTGGTTACCTGAAAATCCTGAATATCTTTTAATAAAAGCGCAAAATCTTGGTAGTAAGAAAAATCAATTTACAAAGATTCCAGCTATTTATGGTATAATTTGCGATGAAATAATATTTAGTGATGATAAGCCTTCAAACAATGAGTGCCTTGATTTTTGTAATCATATGAATTTTATAGTTGATCCGCATTATAAAAATTTTACTTTTGATAAGATAACAGGAAAAATTACTATTATAGATACTGAATACTTTCCTATATTAATGGGTATTAGAGAAAAATTAAATCCTGTTTCAAGTTATGTTGCTTGGTATGCTCGTTTAACTGGTAGGTTTATAAAAAATAAATTTTGTATGTTAAAATATAAGCGTCGAGAGAGGCAACATCAAAGTTATTCTTATTATAGATTATTTGATTAATAAATTTATTTAAATATAAAAAATTATAAATATTTACAAAATTATAATTAATTAAAATTCTTAAATTGTGCAATAGAAAGATCTAAGAATTCCTTTAATTCTTTATCGAATTTAATTTCAAATTCAATTTTTCCTATTGCGTGTAAAACTGTAGAATGATCTTTTCGCCCAAAAAATAAAGCTATTTCATGTAAAGTTTTTTTGGAAAATTTTTTAGTTAAATACATCGCCACATGTCTTATTTTTACTAAATCTTTATTACGGTCTTTAGATCTAAGTTCTTCGATTGTTATACCATTTTTATTTAAAAAAGGTTCTAATATATC
>CAXNIA010000053.1:0-4939 GCA_964202375.1 Candidatus Babeliales bacterium
TAACGAACAAAGCAAAATGCCAAATCGTCCGGCTCAGCAAAACCGTCAACAGCAACCACAGCGTCAGCAAAAACCTATAGCTAATAATTATCCTAAACCACAACCACCCAAAGTAGCTCAACCTCAAGTTAATAATACTCAGGCTCAAGTTAATAACACTCAGGTAAATAACACTACTAATAGTAAACCTATTGTGCAAAGTGCTCCACCAGTATCTAATCAAAATATAACTACAGAAACACCTCAACAAGGTGAAGCGGTTGAAAAAAAAACTAGCTATGCTCAACGTCGTAGAAGAAAAAAAGCAACAGCTAATGCTAATCCAACACCTGAAAAAACATCTGAAATCAAGTAAGTAATCAATGAGCTCCACTATTATTGCTAGATGCACACCTAATGGAAGTGGAGCTATTGCTTTATTAAGGATTTCAGGTCCTGATTCTTTTGAAATAGCTGATAAATTTTTAAAATTGTCTAAAGATAAAATAATAAATAAAGTTTCTCATACTATACATTTTGCTAAAGCTCATATAGATAATAAAATAATTGATCATGTTATGGTCCTGATAATGCAGGCACCAAAAACTTTTACAGGTGAGCAAACAGTTGAAATAACTTGTCATAATAATCAATTAATCATTGAATCGATCATTCAAGAAGCTATTAAGTTTGGAGCAAGACAAGCTTTACCTGGTGAATTTGCTCAACAAGCTGTACTTAATAAAAAAATAGATTTTTTACAAGCAGAATCTATTAATGAGTTAATTCATGCTCAAACGCCTCAAGCAATTAGACAATCTTTAAGTCAAATTCAAGGCTCTTTATCAAGTATTATAAATAATTTACAAAATAAATTATTACAAGCTTTAGCTTTATGTGAATCTAGTTTTGAATTTTTAGATGATGAAAATATTAATTTTGACGATCAAATAAAAACTTTAATTGAAGAAACAATTTTAGAAATTAAAAAACTAAAAAATAATAACAATCTACAAAAACACATTCGCCAAGGCTATAGAGTAGTGCTTTTAGGATCAGTAAATGCTGGAAAGTCTTCACTTTTTAACGCTTTAATAGAAGAAGAAAAAGCTATAGTCACACCTATTGCAGGAACCACTAGAGATATTATTGAATCTACAATTATTTTAGACGGACAAGCTATAACTTTAGTAGATACAGCTGGACTTAGAAAAACAAAAGATATAGTTGAATCAATTGGAATAAAAAGATCCCAAGAAGAGGCTATAAAAGCTGATTTAATTTTATTTTTACATGAAAACAAGCTGGTTAAATCAAAATCCGAACAAGCAATTTATAAATTAATTTTAGAGCAATTTAAAAATAAATTAGTTGATGTTTTAAGTAAAACAGATCAAATAACAGAAATAAATAATTACTTTCAAGTTTCTGTACTTAATAATACGGGCATAAAAGAGCTAAAATTAGAAATTACAAAAAAGATAAATAATATAGCTCAAATAAATGGCGGAACTTATTTATTAAATAAAAGACATTTTCATTCTTTAGCTTCTTGTGAAATTTATTTAGAAAAAGCTTTAAAATTACTACACCTTAATCCTGCTTATGAGCTTATAGCGATTAATCTTAATCAGGCTATTCAAAACATTGGTCAATTAACTGGTAAAACAGTAACTCATGATGTTATGGATATGATCTTTAGACAATTTTGCGTTGGTAAATAATTTTGTAACTAATCAGCTATAATTTTGCCCTACGCTTTACTACGTAATCTCGGGGAACAGGGTTCCCTGGCGGGGCCTAATCGCCTTTTTTAAAGAAGACTTTTATTAGATATTTACTTTATGTTTGACCTACGCTTACTTTGTAAGCTGTCGGCACACTGTCCCGGCGGTGACTATTCGCTTTGTTTGAGAGATATTGCTTATGTATTCTAGCGAAGTTCAGGATAATTATTTAATAAAATTAATATTTGCTCAATAAATTTAGGTCACCAACTAGACTATAGCATAGCAGAAACTGTTTCTTAAAAAAGTGAATAGTCCCCACCGGGACGTTGTCCCCGGAGCTTACAAAGTAAGCGCAGGGCAATAAACATATAGTGCTTAAAATTATTGATTAAGTAATAGCTGAGTAATTAATTTTATTTATATTAGAAAATATGTTAACATATAAAGAAAAAGGTTTGCAAATGAGTTTATTTAAACTTCATACTCCTTATCAGCCTGCAGGAAGCCAAATAGATGCTATTGATAAATTAGAAGCTCAAAGACCAGGAGCATCAATATTATTAGGAGTAACTGGTTCAGGTAAAACTTTTACGATTGCAAATATTATAGCAAAGCAAAGTAAACCGGTTTTAATCTTATCACCAAATAAAACTTTAGCAGCGCAACTTTATGAAGAGTTTTGTTTATATTTTCCAGAAAATAAAATTTCTTATTTTGTATCTTATTATGATCATTATCAACCAGAGTCATACTTACCAAATCAAGATATATACATACCTAAAGAGACAAAAATAAATACCGAAATAGAACGTCTTAGAATAGAAGCTACCGCATCTATAATAAATAGACCTGATACTATTATAATAGCATCAGTTTCTTGTATTTATTCCTTAGGAAATCCTTTTGATTATAAAGATTTAGCTTTTTCTTTAACCCTTGGTCAAAAAATTACTAGGCATGATTTACTTACAAAATTAATTTATATTCAGTATTTAAGAAATGACCTTAATCAAACTCCAGGAACATTTAGAGTAAGATCTAATACTATTGAAATAACCTTGCCTTATCAAAAAGATCGCTTAAGAATAGAGCTTTTTGGCGATATAGTAGAAGAATTAAGCTGGATTGATCATAAAAATAATAATATTATTAAAAGCCTTGATAATACATTAATATTTCCAGCAAAACATTTTGTAACTACTCAAGAAAGAAGAGATATAGCTATAAAATCAATTCAAGATGAATTAGCATTAGTTTCTCAATCCATGACAAATGAAATCTGTAAAGATAGATTAATCAAGCGTGTGTCGCATGATCTTGAAATTTTAAAAGAATTTGGTTATTGCACAGGGATTGAAAACTATTCTGTACATTTTGATGGTCGAAAAAATGGTCAACAACCTTATTGCTTATTTGATTTTTTTGAAGATTTTTTAATGGTAATAGATGAATCTCATATTGCTATTCCACAACTTAAAGGTATGTATGCTGGTGATAAATCAAGAAAAAAATCTTTGATAGATTTTGGATTTAGATTACCATCAGCCTATGACAATAGACCTTTAAAGTTTGAAGAGATTGAAAAATATTTTAGAGATGTAATTTTTGTCTCAGCGACACCAGGAGAATACGAAATTTTAAAATCAGCAAATCCTGTTGAGCAAATAATAAGACCAACAGGATTAGTTGATCCTACTATTGAAATAAAATCTAGAGAAAACCAACTTGATAGCTTAACTGAAGAAATTATTAAAACTAAAAAATTAGGTTTTAGATCTTTAGTTACTGTTTTAACTAAAAAAATGGCTGAAGAACTAGCAAAATATTTAGAAAAAAAACAGCTAAAAGTTTGCTATATGCATTGTGAAATCAAAACTCCTCAAAGAACTGAGATTTTAAATAAACTTAGGTTGGGCGTATTTGATTGCTTGGTTGGCGTAAACTTATTAAGAGAAGGGCTAGATTTACCTGAAGTAGCATTAATGGCTATAATGGATGCGGACGTAGAAAGTTTTTTACGTGACCATAGATCATTAATTCAAATTATAGGTAGAGCTGCTAGAAATTCTAATTCTAGAGTTATAATGTATGCTGATAAAATCACTAAATCTATGTCTAAAGCTATCGAAGAAACAGAACGTCGTAGATCAATGCAACAAGCTTATAATTTAGAAAACAATATTATACCTAAATCTGTAACTAGAGAAGTTACAAAAAGTATTACTTCTTTGCAAAAAGCAATAATGGATGCTAGCAAACAAAATAAAAAAATAAATAAAAATAATAATAAAGAAATTCTAGAAAAAATTATAGAATTAGAAACAGCTATGAATAAAGCTGCTTCTAATTTTGATTTTGAAAGCGCTATAAAAATGCGGGAAGAGTGGCAGGAGCTTAAAGCTATTTACAAAAATGATTTGTAAATTAATTATTTTTAATGACTCAGCTATTATTTAATTAATATTTTTAAGTGTTATAAGTTTGCCCTACGCTTACTTTGTAAGCTCCGGGAACACTGTCCCGGCGGTGACTATTCGCTTTTTTTAAGAAGTAGCAAATTAAATTTGTATCTTTCTAAGCTTCTGTACCCAAGTTATTTTACTTAAGTTGATGCCATTAGGCCAACTTTCCAGAACTTACGCAATAAATTGTAAAGCAAGTATAAAAAGTATAATTCTTACTTGAAAAAGGCGTATAGGCAAGGACAGGGGCCCCTGTCTCGGAGCTTACAAAGTAAGCGCAGGGCTCTAAAAAATGTAGATAAAATTATATTTTTATTATATAGCTGAGTAGTTACAATTAGGTTTATAATACTTAAAAACCAATAGCTGAGTAGTTACCTTTTGGGATATATTGCAAAGCTTTATTCGTTAACATAAACTATTTACTATATTTAGAAAATAAAGGGGTCTCATTTAAAATGATTAATTCAGAAACAATGCAAGAAATGATTCAATGCCTTATAAAACTTTATAAACCTGAATCAATTTATCTTTTTGGTTCATATGCTTGGGGACAGCCCGATGAGGACAGTGATTTAGATTTTCTTATTATTATAGATACATTAAGCGACCGTTATAAAGCATTAGTAGATGGATATAAAGTATTAAGTAACTTTGAAGTCCCTAAGGATCTATTAGTGGTAACTCCTGATGAATTTAAATCTCGGTCACAAAACGCGAGCCAGTTTATGAATAAAATTAAATATAAAGGGAAACAAGTTTATGCAA
>CAXNIA010000054.1:0-4933 GCA_964202375.1 Candidatus Babeliales bacterium
GCCCGAGAAATTAGATCCAGAAGAAGATACCAATTTAACAAAAAATAGATATCAGAAAGAACAGTTAGAAAATGCCATAACAAAAATTGATGAACTTTTAATTAAAAATATTTGTTATCAAGATCAATTAATGTCTGAGGATGTTTCAACATTAATAAGGGCCAAGATTAAAACAAGATTATTAAGATGCTCAGAGCTATCAGGCCAACAACTTCATGATTTAAGTATCGAAATTGTAGATATTGTCAATTCAGAATATGTAAGTAATATTGATCAAAAATGGAATCGGGCCATTACTTTTCCTGTTTTTTTAGGTATTCAAGCATCAGAATTTAAAGATCAAAAAGTTTCTAACATCTCACTTCAAATCACCAACTATAGTAAAGCCATAAATTATTTACTTACAACTCAAAAACTATGGCAATATCAAGAAGCTCTCCATAACCAACCTTGGGCTAAAATCATTTGCTTAGCAATTGAAAAAAAAGTTCATGAGCAAATTACAGAAGAGCTAGCAACTAAAGAATTTTGTAAATTAACTATTGAAGAGCAAAACATCTTAAAAAGATTATATCCTAATAGTACAATTTGCCAATTAATTTTTTATAATCAGCTTCTAAGCCTTTCAAATAAATTAGATCGTATTCAACAAGATGAATTTGCATTTAGTAAACTATTAGCCATAGCGAGAATTAGTCATAAATTAATCAATTTATTAGAACTCAAAAAAACTAATTATCAAACTTCTGACACTAATTTATGGTTGGATTATTTTAGAACTCAACTAACAAATTATTAATTACTATTTATTAATTCATACTATTATCTATACATTTGGTAGTGTATGTGTATTTGCTCAATAAACATATATAACTATAAAAGTAACTACTCAGCTATTGGTTATTAAGTATTGTAAACTTACCCTGCGCTTACTTTGTAAGCTCCGGGGACGTGAGCCCCTGGCGGTGCCTAATCGCCCTTTTTTAAATAATAATTATACTTTTTGATGCTTGCCTACGTTTTACTGCATAAGCTACAAATTTAATTTGCTACTTCTTAACAAAAAGCAAATAGTCCATGCCCGACGGTGTCCCCGGAGATTGTACTACAATCGTAGGGCTCTAAAAAACCATTAATTAAGCAATAGCTGAGTAGTTACCTATAAAATTATAAATATTTTTTAATTATATATTTTGCCCTGCACTTACTATGTAAGCTCCCGAGACACTGTCCCGGCTGTGACTATATGCTTTCTTAAGGAGTGTAATTTTAGGTAAAAAAAAATCGAGCTCAAAATTTAATCTTGAACTCGATTTTTTGTTAATTAAAAAAGTTAATTAAAAAGATTCTATACGTATTACAGTTATCGGTTGACGATGACCTTTTTTAACACGTGATTTTTTACGACGTTTAAATTTAAAGATAATCAATTTAGGTCCGCGCATTTGTTTTACGATAGAAGCTTTTAAAGAACCTTCTAAGAAGGGTTGACCGATTTCAATCAAGTCGCCAGTTTTTCTTAAAAGAACATCTTTAAATTCTAAAATTGTTCCTGCTTCGCCTTCAATTTTTTCTATCGCAACAGTTTTGCCTTCCAAACCTTGGTATTGTTTACCACCAGTTTGGAAAATAGCATAACGATCAAAAACTGGTGTTAAATTTGCCATGTTATTATTCCAAAATTTATTTAAAATTATTTATTAATATTGTAACATATATTAGCTATTTGTCCAACATCTTAATTTAAATATAACTACTTAGCTATTACTTAATTATAATAAATTAATTTTTATATATGTCATAAACTTGCCCTACGCTTACTACGTAAGCTCCGGGGACAAGGTCCCCTGGCGGGGCCTGAACGCCTTTTTTTAAGAAGCAATTTTGTAACTACTCAGCTATTACTTAATTATAATAAATTAATTTTTGTGTGTGTCATAAACTTACACTGCGCTTACTATGTAAGCTCCGGGGACAAGTTCCCCTGGCGGGGCCTGAACGCCTTTTTTTAAGAAGCAATTTTGTAACTACTCAGTTATTACTTAATTATAATAAATTAATTTTTGTGTGTCATAAACTTACCCTGCGCTTACTACGTAAGCTCCGGGGACAAGGGCCCCTGGCGGAGCCTGAACGCCTTTTTTCAGATAAGAAATAGTATTAGTTACTGGCCCCTATGCTTAAATGCATCAGTTCTAGTAACACAGACTTCTGGCCAATGGCTATCAACTTAAAGAAAAAAAACAAGACAAAGCAAGACCAGTAAACTCTAAATTTAATTTATCTCTTCTTTAAAAAAGCGAATAGTCCCCGCCGGGACAGTGTCCCCGGAGCTTACATAGTAAGCGCAGGGCAACAAAATATTATAATTAAGAATAACACTGAGTAGTTACATATATTTATTGAGCAAATGCTACTTTTTCATATCCTTCATAATAATAAGATTGATCTATGCCCTTAAAAATAATTTCACAGCAGTTTATTTTATCTGTTAGGTTAGCTCCAAGCAAAGTTCTTATCTCTAAATCATTAATAGGACTTCGTTCCATTGCTTGCAAATAAAGTTCTTTACTTACAAACTGCCAGTCTATTATTTTTTTAAGTTTTGCTTTCAAAATCATATCAAGCCATATCCGCATAGATCTACCATTACCTTCCATAAAAGGATGGGCAATATTCATTTCAATATATTTGGTAATAATTTCTTCAAATGAATTTTCCGGTAATTTTTCAATTTTTATCAAAATATCTGGCAAATATAAAGCACTAGCAAACCTAAATCCACCTTTAGAAATATTTTTTGTACGAATTTCTCCTGCAATTTTATACAAACCATCAAAAATATATTTATGTATTTGAAACAAGCCTTTTGTTGTGCCAATTTCAATTTTGTCTATATCAGCAGTCTCAAATAAACGATAAGCATTTTCTAAGCTTTTTTTATCTATATTTTTCATATTAATATATAACTTAAAGCCGATACTAACCCAACTAAAGCGACAGGCGTTTTAACATACTTAAATCCCCATAGCTTATAAGCTAAGTTGCAAAAAGTTAAAGCTATTAATATAGGATAACCTATATAAGTTATCGGCCCACCTGTAAGCTTTGCTACATAATCTAAGCCTTTAATAGATAATGGTAAAGAACTAAACATTAAAATAGTTAAAGCTGAAATAAAGCAGATCTTTTTATTAAAAATAACTTTTTGAATATATTCGCTTACTACTGCTCCTAAAGCTATAGAAGTTGAAATACAAGCCATTAAAACAGCAACTGCTAAAAGTAATCCGCCATGATTACCTAAAACAAGTAACGCTATGTTTTTAAATATTTCACCACCATTTAGATCAGACATATTTTGAGAATGATAAGCAGCAAGCAAACTCATACCATAATACACGATTGCTAATAAAGCAGTACCAAAAATACCAGCTTTTAAACCAAAAGCTGCCAGCTTTCTAGGATGATTTTTATATTCTTCTACGAAAGTACTTTTTAATAAACTGATAATTATAGAAGAAAAAAAAATGGCTCCCAATAAATCTAAAGTTTCATAACCTTTACGTAAACTAGCTAAAAATAGATCTAGCTGACCTGCTGAACTTGTTACAAAAGTAGATTTTTTAAAAAAGCCAATTGCTATAATTAAAAATAATGAAAAAACTAAAGCAGGACTAATATACTTACCAAGTAAATCAACAATTTTGTTTTCTTGGAAAGTGCATAAAAATGTTATAAATAAAAATATTAAGGCAAATAAAGTTGCAGACATTTCTGGTAAAAATGGTTGCAGCATAGTATGAGAAACATTTACAATTCTAGGTATAGCAATTAATGGTCCAATTATTATCATACAAGCAAATATTAAAATTTTAGCTGGTATTTTACCTAAACGTTCAAAAAAATCTTGATAATTACCATCAAATAAAATTATAGAAACTAAACCCATTAATGGTAAAATTACAGCAGTAATAATAAAACCGAAAGTAGCAATAGTAAATAATTCACCAGATTGCATTCCAACTTCCATTGGATAAATTAGGTTACCAGCACCAAATAACATTGAAAATATTGCTAGACCAACTACCACTATCTGCGATTGCCATATCGATTTCATATATATCCTTTATGATAAACTACCATCTAAATGATAAGCAATTCTACTTAAAAGTACAATTTTAAAATTAGATACCCATTTTTTCTAATGTTTTTTTAATACCTTCAGCATAGCATGGCTCATATTTATTTGCTTTTTCTATAAGACCATAATGCTGGCATTTCTCACAACGACCATTAATGTCTATATCTTCTTTATCGCATGAGCAAGTGCAATCTTTAATGCTTACCAACTCTTGCTCTTCAAATTTATTATTATTAACTAAAAAAGATTTTGTACAACATTTTTTAGAACAATAAACATTAAATACTAAAAAAGATATCAAGATTATTTTTTTCATAAAACAACCAAACAATTTTCAGGATTTAATTCTTGGACTCTACTGGCAGTTTGAGCATTATCTATAACTAAATTTAAAAATAAGTCATCTTGATCTATAGATTGTGCTGCTAAAATAGGAGTTAAATCTGTAAAATTTTGATCATCTATTTTTACCAGATTGTCTACGTAAGTTAGATATTCTGGATTATTATCTTTATCTATACTATTTAAATAAAATGATCCACTTAATAAAAAATTACAGTTTAGAATAATTAAAATCAGGCTTTTTAATATATATTTTTTCATAAAATTAGACTTTCTTTTTTAAAATCATGTCTATTTAAACAAAAAGCATTAAGCCTTTGCAATAGAATTACAGATATGAGTAATTTTTTGCTCAGAAAAGCAATTTATTAGATAGTTTTAAAGTATTTAATAAATAACTTTAGTTAACTATAAAAAATTACAAATATTTGTTTAATTATATATTTT
>CAXNIA010000055.1:0-4909 GCA_964202375.1 Candidatus Babeliales bacterium
AAAGGATAAAAAATATGCCCACAAGGTAGTAAATATTAAAAGAACAATTTAATCTTACTAAAAATTAAAAGATTTCCATGCCGTATTTTTTTAAATAATAATTATACTTTTTGATTCTTGCCTACGCTTTACAGCATAAGCTACAAATTTAATTTGCTACTTCTTAACAAAAAGCAAATAGGCCCCGCCAGGGGCCCCTGTCACCGGAGATTACGTAGTAATCGTAGGGCAGTATATTATAATTAAGTAATAGTTGAGTAGTTACTTAAAATAAATAAATTAGCTCTTTAAATTTTTAATAAAAAAACTATACTTAAATATAATTTAATTAAACATAAGGAGCATGATATGTTTGCAAAATTGAGACCTCTTTATGACAAAATTCTTGTCAAAAGAATCGATAATGAGAGCAAATCTGAAGGCGGAATAATAATACCTGATACAGCTAAAGAAAAAGCTCAGACAGGTAAAGTAATTGCTGTAGGCCAAGGTAGACTTATTGATGGTAAATTAGTTCCGTTACTTGTAAAAAAAGACGATGTAGTATTTTTTGGTAAATATTCTGGAACAGATGCTGGAAATGATCATCTAGTAATCAAAGAAGATGAAATTTTAGGCATATTAGAAAATTAACTCTAGATAACACTCTAGATAACAAGGAATAGTAAACAAATGGCAAAAAAAATTATTTTTGGGCATGAAGCTCGAACTAAATTATTAAAGGGTGTAGATATTTTAGCCGATGTGGTTAAAGTAACTCTAGGGCCCCGTGGCCGCAATGTTGCTTTAGAGAAATCATTTCGTTCTCCAATTATCACTAAAGATGGCGTTACTGTAGCTAAAGAAATTGAATTAAAAGATAGCGCAGAAAATATGGGCGCTCAGATGGTGAAAGAAGTAGCTAGCAGGACAGCTGATGTAGCTGGTGATGGCACAACAACTGCAACTGTTTTAGCACAAGCTATTTTTAGAGAAGGCAATAAAATGGTAACTTCTGGCGCAAATCCTATGGATTTGAAACGTGGTTGCGAAAAAGCCATTGAAAAAGCTGTAGAATTTATTAAATCAATAGCAAGGCCGGTAAGTAGCAAAAAAGAAATAGAACAAGTTGCGACAATTTCAGCAAATTCTGATTCTTTTATTGGAAAACAAATAGCTGAAGCTATGGAAAGAGTTGGCCAAGATGGCGTAATAACTGTCGAAGAAGCTAAAGGAATGGAAAGCTCTTTAGAAGTTGTTGAAGGTATGCAATTTGATCGTGGCTATCTTTCACCATACTTTGCAACAGATAATGAAAAAATGGAAGTGGTTTATAATAACCCTTTAATACTAATTTATGATAAAAAAATTAGTTCCATGAAATCATTATTACCTATTTTAGAAAATGTTGCTAAATCAAATAGAGCTTTATTAATAATTTCTGAAGAAGTTGAAGGTGAAGCTTTAGCAACTTTAGTAGTTAATAAAATTCGTGGTGTCTTACAAGTTGCAGCCGTCAAAGCTCCAGGATTTGGTGATAGACGTAAATCTATTCTAGAAGATATAGCTATTTTAACAGGTGGTAATCTTTTATCAGAAGAAATGGGTTTTAAATTAGAAACAGCTCTTTTATCTGATCTTGGAACTGCTGATAAAATAATAATCACTAAAGATAATACAACTATTATAGGTGGTGCTGGATCTAAAGAAGATATTAAAGGGCGTATTCAACAAATCAAGTCTCAAATAGAAACAAGTACTTCCGACTATGATAAAGAAAAACTTCAAGAAAGATTAGCAAAGCTTTCTGGCGGAATAGCAATTATCAAAGTTGGAGCTTCTACAGAAACAGAGATGAAAGAGATCAAAGATCGTATAGATGATGCTTTGCATGCAACTAGAGCTGCTGTTGAAGAAGGTATAGTTCCTGGTGGAGGCGTAGCCTTATTACGTGCACAAAAAGTAGTTTCTGAGCTTAAATTAGAAGGTGATGAAAAATTAGGTGCTAAAATTATAGAACGTGCCTTAGAAGAACCGATTAGAATTATTATTCATAATGCAGGTAAAGAGCCTTCTGTTATAGTAGAACGAGTCAGATCAGAAAAAGGTAGTTTTGGTTATGATGCTAAAACAGAACAATTTGTAGACATGATTGAAGCTGGTATAATTGATCCGGCTAAAGTTACTAGAACAGCTTTACAAAATGCTGGCTCTATAGCTGGATTAATGCTTACAACAGAAGCGTTAGTCATAGATATAGAAGAAGATAAAAAAGATGCTGGTCGTGGCGGTGCTCCTATGGGTGGAATGGGTGGCATGGATGGCATGATGTAATATAAGTATTAATAGTTTTGTAATTACTTAGGTATTACTTAATTAATAATATATTAAGTTTTAGGTGTTGCCCTGCGCTTACTATGTAATCGTAGGGCTCTAAAAACCATAAATTAAATAATAGTTAAGTAGTTACTTTTAATTTAATAAAACTTATAGTTGATTATTTTGTTAAAACTATTAATATATTAAGTATTGGAGGGCCCATAGCTCAGTGGTAGAGCACTCGGCTCATAACCGATTGGTCCCAGGTTCGATCCCTGGTGGGCCCACCAAAATAAAAAATCAAATATCGTAAGGCCTTTTATGAATGATGTTTTTCAACAGTTTTTGGCCCTGGTGGATCGCGATAATCAATACAAAGAGCTTACTAATAAATTAAAAAATCAAAATTTATTAATTGAAAATCTTAAAAAACAAAAAACTCAAATATCTAGCAGTTTCTCAAATACTAAAATATTATTGGACAATGCTCAAAAAGATTTAAAAGATTTAGAGCATGAACTAAATGTTTTTGCTCAACGAGAAAATTCTATAAAAAAAGCAATAGAACAAACTGTTAGTAATAAAGATGTCAAGATCTTACAAAAAGAAATTATATCTTTAGCCCAACCACGTGAAAAAGCAGAAGAATCATTGATGGAAGCTTTAAATAGACTAGAAAATGTTACTCGTAATTATAATGAAAACGAAGCTAAATTAAATTTATTAAATATCGAGATAGATCTTAAAATAAAAGAAGCTTTAGATGAGTATTTAAAATTAGAAACTAAATTTTTAGCTTATCAAAAAGAAGAAGTTATAATGAGTGAAAATATTCCTGAAAATTGGTTAGAGCTTTATAAACGTGCTAGAAGTTTTATAACAGATCCTGTTTCAAAACTGATTGGAAATTGTTGTGAAATATGTGGGTTTACGATGACTACTCATGAAGTAATGACTTTAAAAAAAATGCGTGTAATGCAGTGTAGTGAGTGTTATAGAGTGATATATTACAAACCATAATTATAAGTATTTTTTATGTGGTACATTTATGTAGATGGTGCATGCCGAGGTAATCCTGGTAAATCGGGGGTTGGTATTGCTATAAAAGAAGAAAATACTTATCAATTTAAAGCTGGTTTTTTTATAGGTTCAGCAACTAATAATCAAGCAGAATATTGGGCTCTAATAATAGCTTTAGCTGTTTTTATTAATAAGTTTAATCTAAATATTAATGAACATTTAGTAATTAGATCTGATTCACAACTTTTAGTAAATCAATTAAATGGCGTTTATTCTGTAAAAAATGAGTCTTTAATTAAGCTTTATCAAAAAACTATTAATTTATTAAGTAAATTTAAAAGCTATTCTGTAGAGCATATTTATCGTGAAAAAAATAGCGTAGCAGATAGTTTAGCAAATGAAGGTATTGATAAAAAAAATATAGTTCCAGAAGAAATTAGGCAATATATAATAAAAACATGATATCATAAAACATGAAAAAACTATTTTTATTATTATTAATCTTAACTAATAACATTATTCAAGCAGTTTATATTAAAGTACTTTTAATGGAACTTGAAAATGGAGTGGTTCTGATAGAACACCCTAAAAAATTAGCTATTCAAAGACTAAATAAATCTAGAATTATTTATATTCCAGAATTAACAATAACCTTTAATAATGGTGAACTATTTCTTAATAATAAGCCTTATTTACACCCTGAACAATTAATTATAACTTCAGAAAATAATAATGAATCTGATGGACCATTAAAATTAGCTGGCATAAGTTATAATGGTTATTTGAGGTTAATTGTTGTTCATAAAAAATTATATATCATTAATTATCTAGAATTAGAAGATTATATTTCTTCTGTTATAAAAACAGAGGGTTGGCCTGGCTGGGCAAATAGATTTTATGAAATACAAGCTATTATTTCACGTACTTACGCTTTAAATAAAATACTTAATAATCGTAAATCAAGCAAAATATATGATATTTGCAATACTAATTTGCACCAAACCTATAAAGGTTGTCATAATTTAGAACCTATAAAAAAACCAATCGAATCTACAGCAGGATTATTTCTAGCTTATGAAAATAAACCGATTGATGCTATGTATGATTGTTGTTGTGGTGGTGTTACTCCTAGCTTAATTGACGGTATTTCAAATAAAAATTTATCTTATTTGGCTCGTGATAAACCTTGTTTATATTGCAAGAATACAAAAATATATTTGTGGAAGCATGAGATTGTAGTTGAAGACTTTATTAAAATTTTACAAAAAAAAATTACCAATTTAAAACATATTAATAATATTCAGATAATAGAATCTGACAAAGCTGGTATTGTAAAAAAAATTAAAATTTTTGATAAAAAAAAATCTTATATAATAACTGGAAAAGATCTTTATTCACTTATTAAAGAAATAAAAAGCTTTATATTTGATCTAAAATTAGAAAAAAATATTATAAAAATTAATGGTAAAGGTTACGGTCACCATAGAGGTCTTTGTCAATGGGGAGCTCATGAAATGGTCAAGCAAGATAAAAGTTGTCAGGAAGTTTTAGATTTTTATTATCCTGGCACAGTTTTAAAGAAAATAGCAAC
>CAXNIA010000056.1:0-4862 GCA_964202375.1 Candidatus Babeliales bacterium
AGTTGGTGAAATAGTCTGCTAGGGTAAAATATAATTTACATAAAACTGCAAATAGTAAAATTTTATTTGTTAAGTATTTTTTAATATTTATAATTTATGATAAACTGAAATTAATTGCAGATTTGATTTAAGATCTAATTAGGACTAAAATATGTTATTCCAGAGACAATTCATATTATTTGTATTTTGCTGTATCTCACTTTATGGCATTGAAACATTTGATAGTTTATGTAAAAAATCACAGAACTTTTCAAAGCAAATTTCCTTTAAAACAATTGATAATCTTATTGAATCTATTACTTGTAATAATTTTTCATGCAAAGAAGTAATTGTTCAACAAGCAAACACTGTTCGTCCGATTATAGATGTTCAGGTAATTTACCTAATTAAAAAGTTCCTATCTTATAAAAAAGAATACGGTACTTTGGCCGAGCAATATTTATATAAAAGTATGGATGAATATTCATTTATTGATCGACTCCTAATTAATCGTCCAATTATGTTTATGACAAAATTAGATCTGTATGTTTTGAGGAATGGTAAAAAAGGGCAAGCAGGATTTGAGTTAATTGGTACCACTTTGGAAGAGGAATATTTCGAATTGGATGATTATTTATCATATGATGAAATGCAAATCTCGGCATTACTAGGAGTTTCAACTCCAACTTTTTTTATTAATAATGGATCACGAGACAATCAAGGTAAATTAGATATCAGTGGAAGTTACCAAAAAATGGGAGTTTACACCGGCATCGTAGGTGCTAGGTTTGAAAAACCTGGGTTAATGGAATGGCAACATATAGTTATAACTCAAAAACAAAATACAAAACAAAATGGATATGGTTTAAATGACAATAACTTAGCACGAAATAGATTACTTGATATATGGGCAAAATTTTACCAAGAAAAATTTCCAACATTTAAAGAGGCTCAAGAAGATATACATGGACGTTACATTAAGTTGAGCGAAGAAATATATTTTAATTCTTCAATATATAAAAAACGCTTAAAGCTAGTTATTAAACCTTTTTTAATAGATGCTAATTATAGAGCCAAAGAACAGCTTACAAAAGCATATTGCCATG
Organism: Candidatus Babeliales bacterium; assembly: GCA_964202375.1. GTDB lineage: Bacteria > Babelota > Babeliae > Babelales > JABDEC01 > CAXNIA01. The sequence goes on from CAXNIA010000056.1 coordinate 1,086, forward strand.
TTGTTGGCTTAGGTTTGGGTGAATGGCAGCTATCGCAAATACAAGCAAAATTAATGCTTGAAGTATATGAAGAATTAATACGTGAATGTTCTTTGGAATATATATCAGAAATAGATTTTAGTTGGTTTCCAGACGAATGTAAACTTTGTGGGCCAGCTAGTCATAACCAGATCATTCAAACAAATGGTAATAAAATTAGAATTTATTTTAGTAAGCGTAATCCCGCTGATATATTACTTGGAAACGATGCAAATAAATTATTGGTTGCTATGTATGCATGGGATGGTAATGCATATCCTGGAAATGAATATTGGGATGGACAATTAAACGCCTCTGGCGATCCTGCTGCTGCATGTTGTTCTACGATAGTTCAGCTTCAAAATCCACTAATTAATAGTAATGTCTCATCGAAAAAACTTTTTATCGTTAAATGATATAAATTATAAAATACAGAACTTAAGCATGAAAGACCTCAACACATAACCAATATGGTTTTTTTGCAAATCTACACTCACAAAAAAACACTGCTTCAATCCAAAATATTGCTTGCTTGTTTTAAAAAAATTTTCGATAGGCAAGCGCTAGCCAGTCGGTCCAGTTTCCCGAGAGTATGCAGATAATGCAATAATAGGGTTTCTCAATCTAAGTAGTTAGAATTATATTTATTTAAAAATAAGAAATTTAAAATTTTATGTTAAAAAGAATTGTAGTTGGTTTTTTAGTTTATTTCGCGCATGTCTTTGCTGTAAAAAAATTAAATGACACTAGTGTTACTGATTTAGCAGCAATAATAAACCCAGAATTTAAATTTAAAAAACCAATGCTGACAACAAAAGAATTATATAAGCAAATTAATACATTATTAATAGACGATAATTTTGATAAACAAAAATTTGATAGTTTGAAAAATATTTTTAAGCTATCAAATATAAAAACTGCATATTGTTTTATAGAAAATATAAATGAAAAATTTATTAATGAATATCAAAAAGAAAAAAGTAGCTTGATCTCAGAAAAAATAGCATTTAGATTTTTAAGGTTGCTAGAATTATTTCCAGAAGATCAAAGTAAAACAATCTTGAATAAGATTGTTTTACTAAATAAAAACAATGCAAAATTGATAGAAAATTTAAACAAATAGTTACATCTTTTTTAAATTTTTTACAAATAAATCATAATCAGAAGAATCAGCTAAAACAAATTTAACTACTACTGGTTTCTTTTTACTTGATTTCTTATTATTTAAAATAGCTTTTAAAGCTATTAAAGATGCTCTATCTTTGGGGAAAGCGTATTTCCCAGAACTTATAAACGGATAAGAAATAGAATTGTATTTCTTATGCAAGCATAAAGATAAGGAGCTTAAATAAGCAGATTTCAATAGTTCATCTTGCTTTTTTTGTCTGTAATCTTTCTGCAATCTGGACCTACAGCGTGAATTATTTTAGAAACACCGTTGGCTTTTAAATCATAACTATTAGTTATAACAGATTTACCAATTTCGCATCTTACACCTTTTTTTGATGAAAAATTATCACATTCTTGTTGCAAATTTTTAGAACCAGCTGCTTTAAATATAGCTCCACAAACACCACTACCGCCTTTAAGTTCTTTATTTGCGGCATTTACTATAACTTTAGAAGTTGATTTAGTAATATCACCTTCTTCTATTCTTATTTCTAAGCCTTTATTTTTGAATACCTTTGAATAAGTTCTTGAATAAAGATTATCAATAAATAAACTTGATAATAAAAATATAACTTTTTTAATTTCCATATTGTTCTCCATATTATTTTACTAACAAACACAAAACCAAATTGATTTATATTAATATTATAGCAAATAAATTACAATTTGTAAAAAAAACAATAAATAATATAATTATTTTTTGATATAAGAGTGTATAGGTAAAGTTGTGCTAGTGTCACCAGAGCTACATACTAAGCGTAGGGCAATAAATTATTAATTAAGTAATAGCTGAGTAGTTACAATTAAACAAATATTTATAATTTTTTTATAGTTATCTAAAGTTATTGAGCAAATACCTATGTTTAACGACCATAATTCCTGATTGAAAATTAATTAAATTATGCTAAAATAATATATATTATACAAAATTAATTTTTAAAGAAAAAACTTATGCTTAAATATTTATTTTTGCTACTTATGCTTTGTAGCCCTGCTCTTGCTTCTCTTTCAGGATCTGATGATGATTTTGATCCATGGGGAAAGTTGTCAGAAAACAAATCTGAATCACCATTAAGAAGAAGCCCTACATCAGTAAGAAACCTATGTGAAAACACTGAAAAAAGTGCTGAAAGTAGTGATCCTAATACATTTATACGTGATACATTTATACCTGATCATCAGAATCTAACAATATATCATGATCTTATTAAATATAGTTATCTTAATAAGCTAGAAATAACAATAAGCAAAGATTTTGAACCTAAAGATTTAGGCAAAGTAAATCATGTTTCTTGTTATATGAAAATTGATGGCAAAGCTACTTTTGCTAGGATAAAATCAATGACTGGCGTCGCTAAAGATCACTCTTTTGGTAATCATTTTGATGTGTATCAAGTAGCAGTAGGACCTCTTGGATGCATGGGACAAGCAACTCTTAGAATTCCTAAATTAATTAACGATCTTAGCAATCAAGCAAGTCTTACATTTGAAAGAAACCAAAAAAATATACGTTTTCCATTAAAGCTAGAATCTTTAATATACAAAAAACCTAGTAATGAACAATAATTATTTTATAATAGGTTCATCAGCAGCAGGATTTGCTGCTATTAAAAACATTAGACAAAGTGATAACCAAGCTATTATAAATTTAATTTGTAAAGAAGAGCTTCCTACTACAAATAAATGTTTTTGGGCAGATTATGCTTTAGGTTTAAAAACTCAAACAGATATAAATCTATTTAGTATAGATATGCTTGATAAATTAAGAATAAATATTATTCAAGCATCTATTAATAAACTAGATACCAAAAATAAAATTATTTATGATACTTTAAATAATAGCTATTCTTATGATAAATTAATAATTGCTTGTGGTCTTACTTCTAAAAAAATAACTAATTCAAACTTTTACAATTTAAACTCATTTGAAAATGTTCAAAGATTATTAAACAAACTAGAAAACTTTCAGTTAAATAAAATTTTAATAGATAAAATTGTAATTATGGGTGCCGGCCTAACTGGCTTAGAATTTTCTGATATTGCTAAAAAATATGCAAAGCAAGTTATTTTATTAGATAAATCAGCAATACCTCTTTCAAACATGATCTCCAATGATGCTGGCAATTTTTTAATCAAACAACTTGAAATCTCTGGTATAACATTTATAGGTAATAGCTCAGAAATACCAGCAGCTGATATTTATATTAATGCTACAGGAGCTATACCGCAAGAATGGCTTAAAACTTTAGAAAATCAAAATGGTTACATAATTACAAATAATTATATGCAAACTTCTGATAGTAGTATTTGGGCTGCAGGTGACTGTATTTTAGCTCCTGATAAACGTAATGGAAGAATTATACCTAGTACATTATGGCCAGATGCAATCCAGCAAGGGACTATAGCGGGCCTTGCAAGCTGTGGTTTAACTCATAAAAGCTATAATGGTTTTTTACCAATTTGTAGTTCGTCTTTTGCAGGAGTTAGATTTGCTGCTGTTAGTCATATAAATTTAATTGATCAAAATAATTTTGAGATAATTATAGAAAATGATAACAAAGACTATACTGAATTATATTTATTAAATAA
>CAXNIA010000057.1:0-4844 GCA_964202375.1 Candidatus Babeliales bacterium
CCATCAGAAATGATTATTGATTTATGTTTAAACTCAGACTCTAAAGTTTTATTTAATTCTGGCCTATAAGCTGAATCATTAAGAACTCTAACTATAGTAATTAGGGCGCAAGCAATATGCTTGCATTCATCAGAGCGTTTATATTCTAAGCAAGAACAAGAGTATATAAAATTATCTTGATAATCAATCTCTACAATATAATTAATTGTTCCTTGAACTACTACATTAAGATTATTATTTTTTTTATTCCAAGAACAAGAAACTACTCTATCTTGATCGGCATACTTTTTGCCTTTATTAAAAGTTTCTAAATAAATAAAAACATCTTTTAAGCCATTTTCTTGAAGCTGAAAAAGCATAACTAATAATAAATTATTCATTTTTATTTTGTTCCTTTTTTTATTTAACATTTTAATCTCATCTAATTATATGATTAGTGTTATATGATTAGCGCCAACCAAAGAAGTTCTTTATATGAGTCGCCATCAATAAATTTAATTATGCTATCATTCTTAAGCTTTATTTTTATTTTATTTTTATTTATAGAGAAAATTGATTCACGAACATAAATTATGACATTGCAAATAGTCTGAATTTAGCAGTTAATCATAGTTATTTACTAATCAAGATCATATAAATTAACCAAAAATAAAAAAATAGATAACAGCCAACCAAGCAACCACCTAATCATGATGAACCATATTGAAGCATAAATTAAATTGTAAAAATTATTGCAATAATCAAGAAAAAATGCTTCTTTAAAATTTCGTTTGCAGAGGAGTGAGTAAAATAATTCTCCTGAGTCAGCACCATGCTCTATAAGCATTTTTGTAATTTTTGGATTTTTTTTGATGACAGCTTTATTTAAAGCTGTCATGCCAATATTAGTTTTAGCATTTACATCAGCTCCAGCAGTTAAAAGTAACTTAACAATTTTGGTGTGGCCATAAATTGTAGCCTTCATCAGCATTGTCCAACCTATAAAATTTTTAGCATTTACATTAGCTCCGGCAGCTATAAGTAGCTTTGCAATTTCGGTGTGACCTATATCTATAGCCCAATTAAGCGCTGTACAGTCCCCATTATCTTTAGCATTAACATCAGCGCCGGCATCTATAAGTAGCTTTGCCATTTCTGTATTGCCTTTAGCTGCAGCAACCATTAGCGCTGTTCTGCCATCATCAACTATACTACCTTTAGCATTAACATCAGCTCCAGCAGTTATAAGCAGCTTTACAATTTCTTTATTGCCATAACGCGCAGCATATACTAATGCTGTTGAACCTGTACGACATTTAGCATTTACATCAGCTCCAGCTGCTATAAGCAGTTTTATAATTTCGGTGTGATATTTCTGTGAATCTTCAAACAGCGTAGCATTACAAGAAGCCTCAAAATTACAAGAAGCCGCAAACAGCGCAGCATTACAAGCAGAATAATATTCAAGATCATAAGCACCATTATAAATAACATAATTATCTAATATATGTTTGACCTCTTTCGTTTGGCAAGATCTAGTGGCATTAAGTAATTCCTTCTGGAATTTACTACTCTCGACTTCACCTAGTTCTTTTGTCTGTATACAAAATACAATACTTAGTACCCAAAATATTTTTAACATTTTTTGCTTCATAAATTTCCCATAGCAATACGAAATATTTTTAAAATTATTTTTATTTATAATAATAAAGATATGCTTTTATGCCGTCAAACGGTAAAGTAATTTAACAGGTTTAGAGTTTTGACTTTTAATTAAAAAATAAGGATAATATTTATAGAAAAAATTATTATTTATCAGGAAGAGTATGCAAAATCCAAAAGAAACAAAAAAAATTAAAACAACAGTTTATATGATAGAAAATGATGAAATACTCTTAGATGAAGTTTTCATCAAACGTATTCGTGATCGAAATAAAACAGATAGATCAGCTCTGATATGTGAAGCTATCAGACTTCTTTATGAAAAAGAGCTAGGCATGTGTCCTAAAAGTTCTGAAGAAAAATAAATTAGGGGTTTAATATGTTAAAAAAAATCTTTCTTATCGTCTTATTATTTTTATATACGACTCAAATTTATGGAGCTAAAAATTCTAGATCTTTATTTAAATCTCCTAGAAATCGTAAAATTTCAATAAAAAAAACTTGTTCTCAGAAAGCTCCTTATTCTGAACTTGGCAAATCAAGCAAGATAAATGGTAAAATAAAAACTAAATCTGTTTCTGGTTATTTTAAGCCTAGCAATAGCTATAAGTTCGTTAATCCTTATGCAAGAAGTAAATAAACACAATTTAAATTAATCGAGGACCATGAAAGCTATAATAATTGCTCGAGTCAGCACAGAAGAACAAAAAGAAATGGGGTATTCTCTTCCCGCTCAAGTAGCTCGTCTTGAAAAGTACTGTCAGCTTAAAGATTTCGTTGTAATCAAAAGCTGTAGCTTTGATGAAAGTGCTTATAAAGGCCAACGTGATGAATTTGATACTATTCTTGATTTTGTCTTAGAACAAAAAGATAAGATTGCTGTTTGTTTTGATAAAGTTGATCGTCTTACACGTGATTCATTTGATAAGCGAATTGGAATGCTATATGAGAAAGCACTACAAGATAAGCTTGAACTTCATTTTGTATCTGATGGGCAGGTTGTTAATAGCAAGATTTCTGCTGCACAAAAATTTCAATTTGGTATAACCCTAAACTTAGCTAAATATTATTCTGATGCAATAAGTGATAACGTTAACCGCGCAAATGAACAAAAGTGGCGCAAGGGCGAATGGACCAGCAAGGCTCCCTATGGTTACAAGAATATTGCAAGACTAAATGGTAAGAGAGATATCGTAGTCGATGACCATGAAGCCCATATTGTTAAAAAAGCATTTGAATGGTACGCAACAGGAATTTATTCTTTAGAATTATTGCGAGCAAAAATTAAAACTGAGTACAATATTCAATTAGTCAGAAGTTTTCTAGATAAAATTCTTAAGCGACATTTTTATTATGGCGTTATGGAAGTTAAAGGAAAGCTGTTTCCCCATTGCTACCCTCCATTAATTTCAAAAATATTGTTTGACAAAGTCCAACAGATAAAGAATGTCTTCAATAAGCGTAGCAAATATAAACATGCAGGACTGCCATTTATATATAGAGGCTTAATACGTTGTGGTGATTGCAGATTGTCAATAACACCAGAAAGACACAAGGGGTATGCTTATTATCATTGCACCCAATATAATGGCAAACATGGAGCTAAGTGGTTAAGAGAAGAAGAAATCACAGAACAAATTGGAAAAGTATTTCAACAAATACAGCTACCACCAGAAATATTTCAAGAGATAATTAATACTCTGAACATTGTCCATCAAGACAAAATTGAGTTTCATAACAAGCATTTTGATAAGCTCACAGCCGAACAAAAATCTATCACCAAGATGATGGATAATTTATACATGGATAAATTGAAGGGAGAAGTTAATGAGGAAAAATATAATAGATTTTATAATTCTTTTCGTAACCAAATGGATGATATTACTGCATGCTTAAGCCGCCTACAAGAAGCAGAAGACAACTATTACATAACAACAAAATATATTTTGGAACTCTCTAATAGAGCTAACGACTTATTCAAAAGTTCAGAAGTTGAACAAAAGCGCCAGTTAATCAAACTGGTACTTTCGAACTTACGCATTGAGGGTGAAAACTTGCTCTACGACGCACAAAAACCATTTGATATATTAATAAAAAACGCCGATTGTGTAAGTTGGCGTCCCTAAGGGGATTCGAACCCCTGTTTTCGCCGTGAAAGGGCGACGTCCTAGACCGGGCTAGACGATAGGGACATAATTTTTATGTCGGAGATATTTATAAGAAAATATTACTTAAAAATATATTTATTTATTAAATGGTGAGCCGCGTTGGATTCGAACCAACGACCCACAGCTTAAAAGGCTGTCGCTCTACCGACTGAGCTAGCGGCTCTAATAATTAATACATATATAAATATACATAAATATATATAAATATAAAATATTATGGTTATTTGTCAAGAGTTTACAGCTTTAAAGCTATTTTTGTATTTGCTCAATAAACGTGGGTAACTATAAAAAATTATAAATATTTGTTTAATTATATGTTTTGCCCTGCGCTTACTATGTAAGCTCCCGGGACACTTTCCCAGCGGGGACTATACGCTTTCTTAAGAATAAGATTTATTGTATATTTTAGCTTTAGTTATTTTTAACTACTTTTATTGAGTGAATACATTTTTTTATATAAAATTAAATTTTAAACTATAGTTAATTTTATTATATAGCAAAAAATTAAAGTCCCCAAGATATCCATTATTGTACCTAAAAATGGTCCGGCAGCAAATGCTGGATCAAGTCCGATTTTTTTTAAACCAAGCGGCAAAAGACTACCTAATATCACAGAAACCATAACTATCATGCCTAATGATAAAGAAACAGCACAAGCTTCTAATAAATTAATATTGTTTCCAGTAAAATATACTCTTATAAATGCTGTAGCAGCAAGCAGGCTACCAATGGCTGCAGCCATTAATATTTCACGCTTTAAAAATTTTTCAATAGTATTGCTATTTATCTCCCCAGAAGCTATACCTTGAATAGCAAGTGCTGATGTTTGGCTACTAGTATTGCCACCGGTACTTACTAGCATAGGCGTCAAAAACATTAGTTTAGCCAGTATTATTTCAAAAGCATGTAAGATAGAGCTTGAAAAAGAGCCTACTAGTAATAACAAAACTAAAATAGAGCTTCTTTCAAAAAAAAGTCTTTTAAAAGGTGTTTCAAAATAAGTATTTTTAATAGGAGTCATGGCTGAAATTTTAT
>CAXNIA010000058.1:0-4800 GCA_964202375.1 Candidatus Babeliales bacterium
TTCGCAGTAGGCGCCCTCTGTTCCAATCTGGGTGGTAGTAGAGTCCAGAAATGTGGACTCACTGACGGCTTCGTCCACCATGCGCTTTTGGCATTGAGCATACAGTGATCCAAGGTATATTGGAGATTTTCGTACTTTAAATATTCATACTCACTCTTGGTACTCCCGAACACATTAGTCAACTCTATCTGGCTCATCAATTGATTCCTATTATCAGTGTATTTGGTTTCGAGTTTACCCAAGGCGCTAACATAATTATGATTTATAATTTTTTCGATTTTTTTTTGTTCTTTGCTTAGGGGCTTAGGACCAATGGCCGCTAGCTGGCGAAGATTTTTTTTGCTGGCCTCTTTTTTTGTTATTTGATAATTTTTATACAGTTCTTGTAATGCTGATTGACTTTTCATTTGTGCTCGATGATATTTGGCGTAATCGGCATCAATAGTTTTTTTGAGGTTATTTTTTGCAGCAACATAATCTTCGTGACACTGTTGCTCTAGTCGACCCGGATCCACTATACTGAGTAAATTCCCAGTAAACACACATCCTAAAAATACAATACCTAATAATTTAAGTTTCATCATAAATCTCCAATTAACATATCCCTCTTAATAATTTAAGATAAAAAAATATATTACTAATATGAAAATTAACACAAAATAAAAGACAAAAGCAATACTTTAATAAATAAGACAAAAAATATATTCGAGAGCCAATTTTGTTAAGAAGTAGCAAATTAAATTTGTAGCTTATGCAGTAAAGCGTAGGCAAGCATCAATTATAAGTAAAAATAACTTGGACTAAAATATACAATAAATTCTATTTCTAAAAAAGCGAATAGTCCCCGCTGGGACAGTGTCCCCGGAGCTTACATAGTAAGCGCAGGGCAATATATTATTAAAGTTGATAAATATGGCATTCAAGACTTTTTACAAAACCTAATATTCTCGTGTGCGGAACTTATTTTTTAATAATTACTTCAAACTGTTTACCTTATTCCCTTATTTATGGTAATATGTATTTTATAATCTAAGCAAAAAATATGAGAAACACTATGAATAAAGATAATTTATCACGCTTAACAATAGATATTCCAAAAAAATATCATATAAAATTAAAATCTATTGCATTAATTACAGAAAAAAGTATGCGAGAAATTATAATTGATGCCATAGAATCAATAGATATTACATGCTTAAGCAGTAGCCACTTGCCCAATAAAAAAACTTTAAAATCAATAGACAATATCGAAAAAGGTACAAATCTTACTGAAGTAAATGATTTAAGAGATCTATTTAAAAAGCTTGGCATTTAAAATGCTAGATCTTAGTTATGAAAATAAATTTGAAAAAGATCTTACATTGGCTAAAAAACGCAAAAAAAAGCTAGAAGCTCTTTATGAGATTGTTATGATATTAAGAAACAATCAACAATTGCCACCTAATAAAAGAAAAATGTAACTACTTAGCCATTGCTTAACGAATATTTTTTAGAGCCATACGCTTACTTTGTAAGCTCCGGGGACAGGGTCGGGCACAATGGCGTCAACTTAAGACTTTTTTATAATTTTACTTACAGTTTTTAGAGCCCTGCGATTGTTTCACAATCTCCGGGTACACTGTCCCGGTGGGGACTATTCACTTTTTTTTAAGAAATAAAGATTTAAGCTTATAGTGTTTTGGTCTTACTTTTCCCAAGTTTTTTTCCTTAAGTTGACGCCATTGGGGTCGGGCATGGACTATTCGCTTTTTTTAAGATAAGAATTACTATTAGATACTTGCCCTGTGATTGCTAAGCAATCTCCCGGGACAGGGGTTCCGGCGGAGAACAATTTCGTTTTGTTAAGAAGTAGCAAATTAAATTTGTAGCTTATGCAGTAAAGCGTAGGGCAAGTATAAAATAATAATTCTTATCTAGAAAAAAGCGCTTAGGCCACGCCCGGGGCCCCTGTCCCCGGAGCTTACAAAGTAAGCGAAGGGCAATACTATATTATAATTTAGTTATAGCTGAGTAGTTACGTTAAATACTTAAAAATATTTAACTATTTAGCCTGAACAATTCATCAGGATCACCAGCCATAATAATTCTGTCATTTTCTTCAAAAAAATAATCAGCAGGAGTTATCAAAGTTTTATCATCTCTAATAATACCTATGCAACGAACTTGTCCATAAAATTTTTCATGCAAATCATCTACGTTTTTACCTAAAAGTTTTTCCGGAAGATCAATTACCGTAACTGCAAAATCTTCGGTAATTCTAGTAGTGTTTGGCAAATAAGTAATTAAATTATCTGCTAATTTGATAGCTGATTCTTTTTCAGGAAAAATAACTTGATCAGCGCCAATTCTCTCAAGAACTTCTTGGTATAAATAATTAGTAGTCTGAACTATGACTCTATTGATATTTAAAGTATGCTTTAATAACTGAGTCAAAAGAATAGCTTCAGCAAAATTATCACCCAAAGCAACTATCACAGTATCTAAATTATCAATCCCCACTTCTTTTAAAGAACTTTCATCTGTTAGATGAGCGCAAATAGCTTCTGTTGAAAAATCTTTAAATGCTGCAATACGTGAAGGATCAGAATCTATAACTAAAACTTCAGTTTTTTGTTCAAACAAACTTTTTGCAACTTGCGAACCAAAACTACCTAAACCAATCACGCCACATTTCATATTTTATTTTCCTTTAATTTAGCAGTAATCGCTCTGTAGGATAAGAGTATTCTTTAATTTTTCTATTTTTAGTAAAAGCTATTATTAAGCTTAAAATACCAACCCGACCTGCAATCATATTACAGCATAACAATAATTTACCAAAACTAGTAAATGTACTAACATCTTTTAAAGAGATTCCCAAAGATGAAAATGCTGAAACTGATTCGATCAGTAACTCTAAAAAAGAACCTGATTCAGTTAAAGTTAGAATAAATACTGTTACAAATAACCATAAGATGCTTAAAATAATAATTGAAAATGCTTTGAATATTTGATCTTCTGCGATAGTTCGTGATTTAATTTCAACAGATTTAGTATTAAATAATACCGCTCTAATAGTGACTAAAGCTAAAGCAGCTGTCGTAATTTTAATACCACTACCTGCAGAACCTGGGCCAGAGCCGACAAATGCTAAAACCATAATAATTAATAAGACCGGAATAGAGAAAAAATTAATTGGTACTAAAAGAAATCCTGCACTTTTCATTGAAAAAGCTGTAAAAAAAGCATAAATAAAACTTTTAAAAAAACCTAAATTAATAAAAGCTCTATTTTTTTCCAAAATAAAAATTAAAGTTCCAGAAGCAAGCCACAAATAAAAAATAGCTATAAAAACAACTTTTGAATATAAACTTAAATTAATTCTTCGGTCTTCTAGTTTTGATTTTATAACTTTAACAACATCAAACCAAACCAAAAAGCCAACACCACCTAAAAAGATTAAAACAAATGTAACAAATAAAAATAAATAATCATTTTGTAAGAGTAAACTAACATTTTTTGATAACACAATACCTGTATTACAAAATGCTGAAATAGTATGAAATAAACTTTGCCAAACAGCTTCTAAAAAAGAATTGTCTTTTAAAAAAAAAGGTAAAAAAAAGATCATACCTAAAAATTCGCTAATTAAAGTAAATTTAATAATAAATTTTAAAATAGGCCGAACTTCTTTCATGGAATTAACTTCTAAAAGATGCCCCGCCATAAATTGCACTCCAATACCAAATTCTACAAAAAAGGCGATGGCAATTAAAGTTAAAGTTATTAAACCAAGCCCACCTATTTGAGCTAGCAAAATAATTACAGCTTTACCCATATTACTAAAAGCGTTGATTGGTATAGTTAATGAGCCACAGGTACATGTAGCTGAAGCTGCTGTATAAAAGATATCTATTGCTGAAATATTAGCAGATATATTTTGGTTATGGCAGAACGGCAGAAGCAGAATACTAAACCCAATTAAAATAGTAAAAATCAAAGCTATTAAAGCCGCTCTTACTGGATAAGAACATATTAATTGTTTAATCATAAAAATTATTAATTTCTTATATTGATGAGCTTATTTATTTTTACCAAGATAATTAATTTTTATCAATTAATCTAGATTAGTTTTGCTATTTGATTAATAAACGTAGGTAACTATAAAAAATTATAAATATTTATTTAATTTATATATTTGCCCTACGATTACTACGTAATCTCCCGGGACACTGTCCCGGCGGGGACTATTGCGGTTTTTAAGAAACTGTTTTAGCTATGCTATAGTCTAGTTGGTGACCTACGTTTATTGAGCAAATATCTCTTACCTACGGTTATTGAGCAAATACTAATATTTTTACTAATTTAGTAACTACTCAGCTATTAATTAATATTAATAAAAAATTAAAGTTTTGAATTTAAATATTGCCCTACGATTACTAAGTAATCTCCGGGGACTCGGGCCCCTGGCGGGGCCTATACGCCCTTTTTTAAATAAGAATTATGTTTTTTATGCTTGCCCTACGCTTTACTGCATAAGCTACAAATTTAATTTGCTACTTCTTAACAAAAAGCGAATAGTCCATGCCTGACGGTGTCCCGACAGATTGTGCAACAATCGTAGGGCAACAGTATTTAGTAAATAATTCTTATCTAAAAGAGGCGTTCAGGCCACGCCAGAGGCCCTTGTCCCCGAAGATTGTGCAACAATCGTAGGGCAAAAGCATCTAATAATATTCTTATCTAAAAAAGGCGTTCAGGCCCCGCCAGAGGCCCTTGTCCCCGGAGATTGTGCAACAATCGTAGGGCAAAAGCATCTAA
>CAXNIA010000059.1:0-4743 GCA_964202375.1 Candidatus Babeliales bacterium
TTATTTTTTAGTATTGTTTGTGTTACGCTAGAAATTAATTAAATTATAGCTGACTTTCTGATGCTATTTGTCTTGCTTCTAAAATATCAAATTTAAAATTTAGTTTATATAACATAAATAAGGCAATAAAATAGTCTTCATGCTTTGGGTAATTTTTAATTAAATTATTTTTTTTTATAAAATCTTTATAACTAATTAAATTTAAGTTTTCTTTATGTTTTTCTAAAAAGTTTAAAGCAAAAATTAAAGAATAAGTATTAGTTGATTTTAATTTGCCATCATCTTCATGCTCTTCACTAAATCTTTTAAAAATATCTTTTTTTAATTGTAATTGTTTTACTATTAAATTTGCTTTTGCTTCTTCTATTTCAAAATTATCACGTTCAAGATACCATTGATAATTATTTTGAAAATCTTCGCTACCTTCTTCTTCTTGGCCAGCTGTAAGATGTTTATCAATTATAGTTAAGTTAGCAAAAAAGCTTTTTAAATCTTCAGCTAAATCACTTTCTAAAGTTTTAAGAAAATTTTCTATTATCTTGGTTTCTCTTGCTTCTATAAATTTATCTTTACTTTTATATTTTGCTTTATCTTTCTTAAGAGCGTTGTCAGGAATAATAATTGCTGATAAAACCCTTTCAAGATATTCTGCATTTGAATTTTTTCTTTGTTTATTAATATCTAAATTAGCTTTTTCTATGCCTTGAGTATTTCTTTTTAAAATTTCATCAAAATCTTGATCTTTTAATCTTTGTAATTCTTGATTAGCTTTATCTAGCTGGTTTTGGGTTTGTAATAACTCATGTTCTGTATTTGTTTTTTTTTCAATAGCACTATTTAAATTTTTACTACAATCTTTTATAGCTTCTTTACACAAAGATTCGTTTATTTCTTTTTGTGTAAGAGCTCTATGTTTTATAGTAACAGAGCAATATGTATAATTCTTGATCAAAAAAATACTTATAATTATAAATTTATTAATTTTCATATAATGCTTTACTTTAATATTTTAATATATGTTATTGCAAAAACAATATATCATATTTGAAAATATTAAAGCAAAGTAATTAAAATATTATAAAAAATATAGCTTGTATCAGGTCTTTACTCACTGATTTTATGCATGAACTTTAACTTGTAACTACTCAGCTATAATTTAATTATAAGATATTGCCCTACGATTACTACTTAATCTCCGGGGACATGGGCCCCTGGCGGGGCCTAAACGCCCTTTTTTAAGAAGTAATTTTGTAACTACTCAGCTATATAATAAAAATATAAAATTTTATTGTTAGTATTATTGATGTTGCACTAGAAATTGATTAAAAATATAAGAAAGCGAATAGTCCATGCCCGACAGTGTCCCCTGCTCTTACAAAGGAAGCGCAGGGGAAAATATATAATTAAATAAATATTTAAAATTTAAATCCCGATAGCTTTAAAAAAAGCATCAGAGTTAGGATCTCTATTTAGAAACTCTTTGATCATATCTGATGGATCTTTTGTGCCGCCTGGTTGTAAGATAATTTCTTTATATTTTTGGCCTATTTGAGAACTAAAATTTTCTTTTTTAATTTTATTAAATAGATCTAACGCAAATACTTTAGACCAGAGGTAGCCATAATATTTTGCTCCATAACCATTTAGATGCCCAAATGAGCTCAAAAAATCATTTGGGACATAATCAATATGATCCATAATATTGTTATATATTTGCTTACAATGATCATTAAAATAATCTTTAGAATCTAAGTTTTTATTCTCAGATAATATTTCAAATAATGTTAAAGAAAGTAAAGCGTAATAAATTTGAGTTGAATAATTAAATCCAGCATCAAATTTATCCATTTCTGCTAAAGATTTAATCATTTGTTCAGGTAAAGCTGCACCTGTTTGATAATGTTTGCTTATAGATTTTAAAATTTCTGGTTCTTTTAACCATTCCTCAAGCATTTGAGAAGGCATCTCTACAAAATCTGTTTTAACATTTGTTCCTGATTTAAAACTAATCACTGTTCTGCCTAGCATTGAATGCAAAGCATGTCCAAACTCATGGAAAAATGTAACTACATCTTGATATTTTAATAATGATGGATTTTTGACATCACTTTTTGGGAAATTTGCTATTACTAAACAAGCAGACTTGCAATCTTGATAAGCCGGTACTAAAGTTATTTGGCAAGCATGAGAATATTTATTATCTCTAGGATATAAATCAAGTAGTACATAAGATTTTAATTGATTGTTTTCATAAAGTTCTAAAGCTATCACATCTTTGTCCCAAAATAAATTATCATGATTAACTTGTTTAAATTCAATATTAAAAAAGCTTTCATATATTTTTAAAAGACCTTCTAAAGTATTTTTACTTTCAAAATATTTAGCAATTTCTTCTTGATTTATATTTAAATTTTTTTGGCGAAAATCTTCTTGCACAAATCTAAGATCCCAAGGTTTTAATTTATTATTTTCTAAAATAACAGTTTCGGGAAGATCTTTGATCATTCTTTCAAATTCTAATTTTGTTTTAAGTTTAATTGGTTTTATTAAATTATTTAAAAAGCTTAAAGCAGTTTCTGAGTTTTTAGCCATTTGGTTAGATAAATCATAACTTGCATAATTTTTAAAGCCTAACATATTAGCTAATTCCGCTCTTTTTTTAATAAGCTCTTTTAATCTAGCTTTATTTTCTGGGGCTCTGTTTAAATAAGCTCGCCAACATTTTTCTCTTAAGCTAGAAATATTAGCTTGTTCAATTAAAATTCTAAATGCTGGCGTATTTAAAGTAATTTTATCATCTTTAATAAGCTTAATTAAATCAGGCTTTAATTTATTTTTTTCTTCTTTTGATACTTCAATTATCGGTGTATCTTGATTTATTGCAAAATCAAATTCTGAAGATATTTGATTAATCTGATTAACTATTTTTTCAATTTCTAATCTTTGATTTTTTGCTAAATTAATACCATCTTTTTCTAATTCAACTATTTTTTCCGCAAGAGAATAATTTAATTCCGTACTTACTTTAGCTAATTTTAGCTTATCATAAACATCTTTATTGAATTCAATTTTATTAATTATTAAATTTGTAAATTTTATAGATTCATCTAAACAATTTTTTCTAATTTCTTCATTTGGTGAGACCATTTCTAAAACTTTTAAAATTGTTAAAGATTCAGAAAAGTCTTTAACCATTTTATCATAAACATTAAAAGATTCTTGATCTAAGCTATTTAAAAAACTTACAAGATTACTTTCTAAAAGTATCTCTGCGTTATTTATATATTTTTTTATTTGATCAACATTTTTAGGAAATAAATCTGCCAGATCTTGTAAATTATTAATACTACAATTATTTAATTGATTTGATTTAGGAGATGTTTTTGGTGATGTTTTTTTTATTTTTTTGATCATTTTAAAGCTTATTGTAAAAAAAGTTATCGTAATTAATGTTTTTATAAAAGATATATTTTTTTTGATCATATATACACTTCAAGATATACTTTATTTTTAAATTTATTTTCTTTAATCTACCTTATTTTTTTATTATTTGTATACTTATATTTATTTATTTAAAGTACCTATTATGAAAAAAATAATTTTAAGTATTGCTTTTTTAGTTTCTAATATTCTTGCATCAGAAAAAGAACTAAAGATAGAAAAAAGATTAATTAGTAACTATTTTACATTAAATTATAAATTACATCTTTTAAATGCAAGATATTTAGCATCTGCAAAAAGACCTGAACATAATAAATATTTTGAAGAAAAATTTGAAAATATTCTCAAAGAGCAGCGAGAAATAACTAAAAAAATATCTGATATATCTCGCATAGAAATTAATTGGTTAGAACAAGATTTATACTCAAAAGTTAAAAAATTAGTTGAAGTTAGCAAGTTTCCATTAAGAGCTAATTTAGTTTGTGAAATTCAAAGATCCATATTTTTTAAGAAACTAGCTGAAGAAGTAAAATCTTAAAAATAATTGTAACTACTTGGTTATTACTTAATTTTATTATATTGCCCTACGATTACTACGTAATCTCCGGGGACACTGGCCCCTGGCTAGGCCTAAACGCCCTTTTTTTAGATAAGAATTATTTTCAAATACTTTCCCTACGATTACTACGTAATCTACGGGGACACTGTCCCGGCGGGGCCTATTCGCTTTTCTTAAAAGATAGCAAATTAAGCTTGCAGTTTTCTAATCTTGTTTTTTCTCAAGTTTTTTTAAGTTAATATCATTGGTGTTCCCGAAGCTTATGCAGTAAGCGCAGAACGCAAACTTATAGTTGAGTAGTTACAAAATATTAATTAAAAAATAACTGAGTAGTTACAAATATTTTAGTTTATATTAAAATATTATTTTACTCATTACCAAATCATATATCTTTTCTGCCTGATCAATAGAGATATAAGCTGTTGTTAAATCAACCATTAAGAATGAATCTTCTGGATAGCGAGTTTGGCATAAATAAGGATTTAGAGAAGCGGCCTCAGATTCTATGTCTAAAAATTCCGCATCGATTTTCTTACAAAAACTAACAAGCGCAGTTAAATCATGAATTCTTCTTAATGGTGCTCCACTATAAGCCAAAAATCCTTTTAATGATTTTTCGGCGCATTGTTGCGTATGAAAAGTTGCAGATCCAATTAATGGGTCTTCTCCGGAAATAAGTTTTTTGGCGGCTTTTAAATCTTCAAAAGCAAATTTTAGCCATTCATTATGATCTTGCATAAACT
>CAXNIA010000060.1:0-4720 GCA_964202375.1 Candidatus Babeliales bacterium
ACCAAAACCTCCACGACCCCATCCACGACCACCACCAAAACCTCCACGACCCCATCCACCACCAAAGCCACGGCCACCACGATGAGCTTCAACAAATACAGTTGAAAACAATAACCCTAAAAACAATGCGATTAATTTAACTTTCATGAAAACCTCCATTTATTATATTTTCAGTTTAGTCTATGCTAAAATATAAAAGCAAGAAAAATTTAAAAAATAATAAAATAATATGATTTCTATTAAAAATTTAACTTATGGTTATTATAAAAATAATAAAAAATACCTACTTTATAATAATTTTTCAGCTGATTTTAATATCGGACTGACCGCTTTAACAGGTGCTTCTGGATCTGGTAAATCAACTTTAATATCTCTAATAATGGGACTAGCTAAGCCTTTTGAAGGTGAAATAATTTTTAATAAAAACATCAAACAGGTTGATTTTGGCTATATAAGCCAAGAAAGCGAACTAATACCTCAACTTACAGCATTTGAAAATGTTTACTGGAAAGCATTATTATGCTTCAATGAAAATCTAGCAGAAAAAAAAAGCTATGATATCTTAGAAAAATGTGGGATTAAAGATTTTAAAAATAAAACTGATAATCTTTCTGGCGGAGAAAAACAAAGGGTGGCCCTAGCAAGAGCTTTAGTTAATGATCCTTTTATTATTATTGGCGATGAAATTACTGCACACTTAGACAAAGAGTCTACTTTGGTTATTATTAATTTATTGCAAGAATTAGCGGTAAATAAAATAATAATAATCGCGTCTCATGATTCAGAAGTTATTAAAAGTTGTAAAAATATTATCAAAATTTAAATACTAAGGACAAAGTGATAAGAATTACCAAAAAATCAATTCTTAAAAAAACAGCCGAAGTCGGTAGTGCAACTTTATTTAGTAGAATAATAGGCCTAATCAGAACAATGTTAATGAGTAGGTATCTTGGCGTAGGAATTGAATCTGATGCTTTTTGGGTAGCCTATAAAATACCTAATCTTTTAAGAAAAATTTTTGCCGAAGGCGCCTTAAGTGCGGCATTTGTCCCATCAATGGTTAACCTAGTTGAAAAAGATAAAAATAAAGATAGCTCAAGTAGATTAATGTCTTTAGCTTTTATATTTTTTGAAAGTCTATTAGCTTTAATTTGTATAATAATGATTAGCCAAGCAAGACAAGTTTTATTATTTATAGCACCAGGATTTAAAGAACAAATTGAAATAGCTGTACCCTTTTTACAAATTTTTTCAATATTTATTTTATTTATCTCAAGCAGCGCTCTTTTAAAAGGAGCTCTTGATGCTGTTAATCATTTTTTTGTTCCATCATTTGCTCCTGTTGTAATGAATATAATTATAGTAATCGCCTTACTTCTTGCTATAGCCTTAAAATGGCCTACTATTTATATTTGCTATGCTTTTCTATTAGCAGCTTTTATTAATTTTGTTATGCATCTTATAATTTATTACAAAAAAGGATTTGGATTTTATAAGCCAAACAAATTAGCTTTAATAAATCTTTATGCTGTAATTAAAAGATTCTTACCAATATTATTTGGCATGAGCATTATAGAAATAAATCTGTTAATTGATGCTAGATTTGCATCTAATTTAGCACAAGGATCTTATACATTGATAGAATATGCTTCAAGGTTTATGCAGATACCTTTAGGAGTATTTGCAACCGCTTTTGCTACTATTCTATTTCCCCATTTTGGACGCGTATCAGCTTATGCCCCAAAAAGACTCATGTTTTATTTATTTGAAGCAACTAAAATTATTATTTGGGTCATGTTGCCCATGAGTTTAATTATGGCTTTTTTTGCTAAAGATATTTTTGCTAACTTAATGTTTAAAAGTTCTGATTTAATTCATGTCAGCAAGGCTACACATGTTTTATGGGCATTTTTAGTTGGTTTAATATTTTTTTCTTTAAATAAAATTATTTTAAATATTTACTATGCTATTAAAGCAAATTGGTTATCAGTTTGGGTTTTAATAATTTCAACAATGTTAAATATAATTTTAAATCAAATATTTATGAAATTTATTGGTGCCCCAGGACTTGCTCTAGCTACCAGCATCTCAGCAGCTTTTCAAACATTTTCACTATGTTATATCTTAAAAAGATTTTTTAAATTTTCTTTTCCATTTTCACGCTATGCAAATTTTATTTTAAAAATTATTTTAAACAATATTATAATAATACCAGTTTTTTTAATACTATATTATAGTTCTTGCAAATTAATAATACATCTTGACCTGAAGCATCTTTTACTAGAAACCATATACGTTTGGCTCTGGTTAATACCTTTAAATGGCTTAATAGCTTTTTTATATATTATACTTAGAAAGCCTATTGGCTTAAAATTGTATTTTCTGGATGAGTGATTTCTTGAATAATATCAATTAAAAATCGATTATTAATTATTTGCTCAACTAAATAAGCATAAATTTCTTTTGATTTTAAATGATTTACAACATGAGCATTTGGTGTTATCCAAGCTGCTTTATTTTTTGAATTACAAGAATTATAGATACTAATAAAGCTATCCCAAGAGATAACCAAGTCTGGTCTTGAATGTATAAATAGTACGGGAGTTTCTTTAATGCAAGAAAACCATTGTGCAGAATCCAAGCTTTTTATATCTATATCTAAGAGATACTCAATTAAATTTTTGATTAAATATCTTATTAAATCTGAACCAACTATTAATTTTGTAAAAAAATTACTACCACCTTTTTGCGGATTAAAAATTAATCCCGGATCAGAACATAAAGTATCGATAGATTGATCTATAGATAAACAGCAACCATCAATTATTAAAGCATCAAAAAGTTGCTCATTATTTTTTTCTGCTAGAGCTTGCGCTTTTACCATATTATAGCCACCAAAACAAATTCCAATACCTATTTTTGATTTATATTTATTAAAATTAGTATTAATATAATTAATCACAGCTATAATATCTTGTTCTTCTTTATCACCTAAACTAGTTTGTAGATTGATACCTAATCTATTTAAAACATGTCCTCTAAAATTTATTATAACAACATCATAGTCAGGAAACATAGCAACAAAAGGAATTAATTTTTCTTTTTGATTACTAAATCCTGGTCCAATAAAAATTAATTTATCACTGTTTCTATTAAAAAAAGAAACGTCTATTTCTTGATTATCTTTAGTTAAAACTTTAAATTCAGAATGTTCTGGTAAGTTTTTACAAAAATCTTTAACTTTTTTGATGTCAACTATAAAATTTCTATCAAAAAATAAATTATTCTCAAATTTTTTATACTTTAATTTAATATCATCAAAATAACTTAAATTAAATTTATAATTTTGATTTTGTGATATAAAAAAATGCTCTAAACAAAATAGTTGTTTAATAAAAAATAAATATAAAAATAAATATTTTTTAATCATGAAACACTTTCTATTATTTGAACAGGAACCACTTGATTAATGTATCCACCAGATAGAGGAGTAATCTCTTGAGTAATTATACCATAATTTTGCCTATTTTCGGCATTAAATTTACCTTCAAACAATGCTCTTTTCAAAAGAGTTTCTTGAGTTTTTACTCCAAGTGCCACTTCTTGATGATTATTAAATCTTATTCTACCTTCATTAAGATCTTGCAATGCTCTTTCATAAACTACAACTGGTAACTCTGAACCAAACAAATCTATAAAATCTATAAATCTATAAATTAAAACCCAAGAAATATCATAACCAACTGCTTTTTGATTCATAAAGATATTATCAATCTGGGAATAAATCTCTTTAAAAAGTTGCCAACATTTTTCAGAATCTTTCGGTATCCACATCACTTTACTGATTAAAATTTCAATCATTTTTTCTCTTTGATTAATAAGTTCTAAAGATTGATTTAAATCAAGCCAAACATTATTGCGCCATCTTTTAACTTGCTCATAATCATCAATATTAATACGATCATGTATAATAGATGAAGCAGGTTCAAAATTTTGACTAACATGATGAGCTAAAAGACTAGGCAAATCATACAGAAAATGGTAACACTCTTGAGCATCTATCAACTTAATAGATCTTAACTTATTATTAAAAGTTCGCAAAATCATAACAGCAAAAGAAGAGCTTTTAACTTCACGCTTTTCATAGTCTAAAAACTGTTTTAAATGAGTTAAATTATAAGGTAAGAAATCGGTTGCATATTTATCATTATCAAATATATGAGTAAAAAAACAACGTGTTCCTTTAGGTGTAAACTCTATAGGGGTATAAAAAAATGACACGTCATCAATATCTGGTAAAGAATCGGCAAAGATTGTTTCGTTTCTTGGATTTAAAGAAGCATTATTAAAAGATTTACCTAAAATGCCTGAATTATTTTTACTAAAAATTTGTAAAAATAATAATAAAATAATTTTTATTTTCATATTAATTTAACTAAAGTTTTTTATTTAGCATTATTCAGATTAACTGTGTCGTCAAGTAATTTTCATATCTTACTCAATAATCGTAGGTAAAAATAACCATGGTTAAAGTATATAAGAAATTACGTAACCACTCAGCTATATAATAGAAATATAATTTTATCTACATTTTTTAGAGCCCTGCGCTTACTTTGTAAGCTCCGGGTACAGGGGCCCCTGGCGGGGCCTATTCGCCCTTTTTTAAAAAATAATTATGCTTTTTTACTGGCCTACTTTACTGCATAAGCTACAGGAACAG
>CAXNIA010000061.1:0-4560 GCA_964202375.1 Candidatus Babeliales bacterium
CCAACAATGGATGTAGTCGTGTTTCCACAAATGATTGTTCCATTATTAGTTGTTGACCAAAGAATTATAAATGGCATAAATCAAGCCTTAAGCCAAAACAAAATGGTTTTATTGCTGGCAACACACAAAGAAAGTCAGGAAAATGATGAACCAATAGGAACTGAAGATTTATACAAAGTGGGCACTATTGGAAATATTATTAGAATTGTTAATATGCCTGACAATACTTTAAAAGTTTTAGTTCAAGGTATCTGTAAAGTTAAAGTAAATGTCATAAATACAGATAAAAATATTTTATCAGCCCAAATAGAACAAGCCTTACTTTCTAATGGTTCAGAAACAGAAGTAAATTATTATATTGAAAAAATAAAGCAATTAGCAGAAAAAATGGTAGCAACTGGACAGTCTTTTAGTCATGACTTTCATATAATTCTAGCAAAAATGACAGATCCAGATAAAATAGCTGATTTTTTGCTTTCACATATAAATATAAATGTTGAAGAGTCTCAAAGGTTGTTAGAGCTAGAAAACTATAGCGACTTACTAAAAGAACTTTTTTCGCTTTTAATAAAAGAATCTGAAGTTGCCGAAATACAAGATAAAATAAAAAATTCTACAAGAGACTCTATGAACAAGTCTCAAAAAGAATTTTATTTAAGAGAACAATTAAAAGCGATCAAAAAAGAATTAGGCGATGACGAATTAGATGATATTGATGAAATAAGACTTAAATTAAATAATTTAGATTTAAATAAAGAAACCAAGCAAGAAATAAACAGACAAATAAATAGGCTAGAAAGAACTTCGCCAGATTCTATGGAATCAACAGTTTTAAGAAATTATCTTGAATGTATTTTAGAGCTACCATGGCAAAGAGAAACACCAGATAATCTTGATATTAAGAATGCTAAACAAATTCTAGACACTGATCATCACGGACTTAAAGAGATCAAAGAAAGAATTTTAGATTTTATCTCAATAAGAAACTTAAAAAAAGATGGCTTTACACCAATTTTATGTTTTGTAGGCCCTCCAGGAACTGGCAAGACATCACTTGGTAAATCTATCGCAAGATGCTTAGGCAGAGAATACCAGAGTATTTCAATGGGTGGCATTAAAGATGAAGCTGAAATACGTGGGCATAGAAGAACCTATGTTGGAGCAATGCCAGGTAGGTTTATTCAGGCGCTAAATAAAGCTAAAACTAAAAATCCGGTCATAGTAATAGACGAACTTGATAAAATAGGCCAAGAGTTTAGAGGTGATCCTTCAGCAGCCATGCTAGAAGTTTTAGACCCAAATCAAAATAACAGTTTTTATGATAACTATTTAAATGTTCCTTTTGACCTATCTAAAGTTATTTTTATAGCAACCGCAAATTCTGTTGATACTATATCTGCACCACTACGTGATAGAATGGAAATAATCTATCTTTCTGGTTATACCCAAGAAGAAAAAGTTGAAATAGCTGTAAAACATATTTTAAATAAATCTATTAAAGAAACAGGCTTAACTGAAAAACAAATATCTTTAGACAGAGATCTGTTATCAGAAATTATAACAAATTATACTCGTGAACCGGGAGTTAGAGAACTAGAAAGAATCATAAAAAAATTATGTGCCAAAACTGCCAGAAGCTTAGTAGAAAATAACTCAACCATAGAATTTAATTCTAACAACCTAGAAGATTTTTTAGGTGTTAAAAGATATCCTAAAGATGTGTTTTCCAACCAAAATAAAATTGGCATCTGTAATGGTTTAGCTTGGACCCAATGTGGGGGAGAAGTTCTTCAAATAGAAGCAGTAATAATGCCAGGCAAAGGTAATTTAATCTTAACTGGTCAACTAGGTGATGTCATGAAAGAATCAGCTCAAGCTGCTTTAAGTTATATCAGAAATCATGCCGATAGGTTTAAAATAGATAAATCTGTTTTTGCAGAAAATGATATTCATGTTCATGTTCCTCAAGGCTCCGTACCTAAAGATGGTCCATCAGCTGGCATTACAATATTATCAGCTCTTATTTCAGCTATAACAAAAAGACCCATAGATTGTAATTATGCAATGACTGGTGAAGTAAATCTTCAAGGTGATGTAATGCCTATAGGGGGAGTTAAAGAAAAAATTTTAGCAGCTAAAAGATATGGGCTTAATTCAATAATATTACCAGAAAAAAATCGAAGCGATTTAAAAACGTTAGAAGATTTAAACATTGATGTTAATATTATTTTTGTAAATAATATTGAACAGGTATTAGAACAAGTTTTAATCTAAAATAAAAGTGGGATCTAGTTTAATAACTCAGGTCCCACTTTTATTTAAAACTGGTAAATACTCAGCTATTAATTAATTATAATAAAATACTTGCCCTACTATTACTACGTAATCTCCGGGGACAGTGTTCCGGCGGGGACTATTCGCTTTTTTAAAGAAATAATCGCTTATGCATTTTAGCCTAGTTAGTGACCTAAAGTTATTGAGCAAATACGATTTTACATAATTAAGTGCAGGACAATTATCTAATAAAATTCGTAACTACTCAGCTATTTCTTAATCAATATTTTTTAGAGCCCTGCGATTGTTTCACAATCTCTCGGGACACTGGCCCGACGGGGCCTATACGTTCTTTTTAAAGAAAATGATACCAACATGTATCTAATTATTATAGGAAAAATCGTATTATTCATAGGTTTTAAAAGAGGTCTAGTAAAGCATAGGGTAAGTATCAAAAAGTATAATTCTTATTTAAAAAAGGGCGATTAGGCCCCGCCAGGGGCCCCTGTCCCCGGAGCTTACAAAGTAAGCGCAGGGCAAACTTATAATACTTAAAAACATTAATTAAATAATAGATCTCTTTCGAAACCTATGAATAATATGATTTCTTAAAAAATAATTAGGTAGATATAAGTAAGTTTTTTTTAAAAAGAACGTATAGGCCCCGTCGGGCCAGTGTCCCCGGAAATTGCATATCATGCAATTGTAGGGTTTTGTAAGAAGTCTAATAGCTTAATAGTTACTAAAACTGAAAAGCCCACTTAAGCCAACACATCCATCTATCAATTAAAGCGACATCTTTTACAAATTCATAACTTACGCCTAATAGCAATTGGTTTATAGCACAATTTCCTGAATCGTCCTTACCCCAACTATTTGCTATAGTGAAATAAAAAGTATTACTAAAAATAGCAGGACAAGCAGCTGATCTTAAATCAAAATCATCTTGAGTCAAAGGTCTAAAAACCTCTTTATAGCTACTTATTCCCGTTGTTTTATCATAAGTATCAGCTCTGTCATTTTGGATCTCATTATAAAGATTTATAGTTGCGTTATCTTTAGTTAAACCATTTACAAATTTATCATCCTTAATGATAGCCGCAACTCCCGCGCCTGAATTATAATCTTGAATAAATTTTAATCTTTCTGCCTCTTTAGCATAAACATGATAACCAAACTCGGCATTAAAATTATTTTTATTAAACACAAAAGCAGTATTTAAATCTCTACTTAAGCCCTGATTAACCTCTACTCTTTGAGTTGTAAAATTTATACCCTGCTGTGGATAAATAGTATTTTTTGTTGGATAGACCCATAAATATCTACTCCAAGGCCTATTTTTTAAATCAATCATTCTAGTTTGATAATTTGAAGAGTAGTAAATACCACACGTATCAATCTCCCAATAAATTGTGTTACAATTATTGCTCCAAATTTTAAAACCACCAGAAAAGCTAGACATAAAAGCAAATTGATTCTGATCCCCATATATTGGTTCCCACAAATATTCAGCTCTAGGTACATTACTGGTAGGCAAAATAATACCTAAAAAACTTGCTAAATGATAATCAAGGCAATCTAAATAAGTGTATCCAAGTTTAAGTTGAATATCAGCTATCCCACCTTTATTTTTTGCTCCTCCAATTCTTCCAAAAAGCCAATCGTACTGACTTAATGCTTGAGTCATATTTTCAAAAGAGCCTACAGGAGTTTTAGGATCTTTACCAGTCGGACCGCCGTATTCTAAAACCTTTTCAGTAAAATTTAAATTATTTTGGACCCAGACATAGGGCAATACTATTTCAAACCAAAATCCTTTATCAAGCTCACAAGAAAGCTGATATCTGTAAGTTATAGCTGTACCAAAAATTTTTTGTTTGGGCTTAAAACATAAAGAACTTTCAAAAGAATAATTATCTAAATACTCTAAAGCATCATCTTGCCCATCTGTCCATTTATCAGCAGTAAAAACATTGAAATAAGATGCTATTACGTCAGCTTTACCAGATTTAACAGCATCTGAGCCTAATTCACCAGTTAAAATTTTTGATTTACCATTTGGCAAAAAGTAGGCTGCTATCTTATTGGAGTTTGTTGATGAAGCATAGGCAAAAGTTACTGATAATCTATGTCTGTCACATTCATCTCTGCTCAAAAAGCCTCTTCCAGGAGTCAACATTTCAGGGCTTGTGGGTCTAAATAATGTTGAAAAATAAATAAAAGACTTACCATAGTTTTCTGCAAAGTCTAAAGTTTCTGCTGAACTACTTAGAATTAAACTTAATA
>CAXNIA010000062.1:0-4391 GCA_964202375.1 Candidatus Babeliales bacterium
ACTGTACAGAGTTCAATTTTTAGCCTAAAAAACTACATAAAATTTTGGAAAAAATAGGAAATAACCTTGAAATTGATAAAGTTAATCAATTTTTAACGGGAAAAACTGTTTTTAAAGTATTGCTTTTTTGAACTCTGTACAGTACTGGGACAGGGGCCCCTGGCGGGGCCTATACGCCCTTTTTTAAGAAGTAATTTTTATATGCTTTAGCTCAGTTATCTTTACCTGTGGTTATTGAGTGTAAATACCTTAATTATAATATATTGCCCTACGATTGTTTCACAATCTCCAGACAGGGGCAAGACTGTACAGAGTTGAGAAAAGCAATACTTTAAAAACAGTTTTTCCCATTAAAAATTGATTAACTTGTAACTACTTAGCTATTGCTTAACGAATATTTTTTAGATCCCTACGATTGTTTCACAATCTCCCGGGACACGGTCCCGGCGGGGACTATTCGCTTTTTGTTAAGAAGTAGCAAATTAAATTTGTAGCTTATGCAGTAAAGCGTAGGCAAGCATCAAAAAGTATAATTATTATTTGAAAAAGGGCGATTAGGCCCCGCCAGGGGCCCACGTCCCCGGAGATTGCTTAGCAATCGCAGGGCAATAAATTATAATTAAGTACTAGCTTAATAGTTACGTTTTTTTATTACTTGAAATAATAGGCTCTTCAGGTTTTGTTTCAAATCCATAAATTGGTACAACTATTTCAAAATAATTATCAAAATCTGTAGTTATTCCAAATGATATTTGTTCTGGTAGCAATTTTTTTTGTGTCTTATTTTCTTTATCTTTAAATATTTCTGCCGCTGACCAGTTTGAATCCTCAATTATTTCTTTATCTTGTTTTTTATCTTGCTTTTTATCTTCAGTTTGCTCTTTTTGATAATAAACTTTAACTAAACATTCTTTGATATTATCGATCATTTTATAAAAAACAGGTTCATCTTTAGAGTCTAGATTCATATCTTTAGACCTTAAAATTTTAAATAAATTGTCTGAGCTTTTTTCTAATTTATAAATTACTTTTACTATATTAATGTTATTAGAATCATATATAGGCAGTTTATTATTAGTAATAAATGTTATTTTTTCTAATCTTTTATTGGCATCTGTTTTTAGCTCAAAGCAATCTTTTATCAAAGATTTTTTTTCAGGCTCTTCAGGGTTATAAGCTGGAACAAAAGCACCTGAAAAGTCTCTGAAAATATAATTACTTATTATAGAAAGTTTTCGATCATCATGTGTTAATTTATAATAAGAGCTAGTACCTTTTTGAACTGTGGTTAAAATTGTAGCTAAAATTGTAAATAAAAAAGAAGCTATAGCAATAGTTAAAATAAGTTCTAATAATGAATAAGCATTATTTTTTTTCTTTATTATCTTGTTTATTATTAGATTTTTCATCTTGTTCTTTTAAAATTAAGATATATTTTGTTAAAGTTTCTTCTTTTTTGTCCCAACTTTGAGTAGCGATAATTTTTTCTAGATTTTTAAATTTAAAAAGATCTGAATTTTCTTCTACTTTTTCTAATTTTATTAAAATTTTTGTATCAGGACCAATATTATTTTTTTCAATACTTTTTTTTAGATCAGTTAATAAACTAATATTATTTAAGCTATTTGCTAAAGGCATAATTCTGATTAATTTTTCATGGAATCTTTTAGCTGAAAATAAAATTCTGGTTTCAAGATTAATAAGCGGTATAATTATTATTGCTAATGCTGTCAGAGAAAGTAAAACTTCAATTAAGCTAAAAGCTCTAGGGTGTTTTGTAGTCATAGCCACCTGAAAAATTTGCTGTAAATGGATCTATTTCTAAATATCTTGGCGTTTCGTTAATATCATAATTTATAAGCACTTCTTGTGTTAGTCCATTTGGTACAATATAAAACCAAACAGTATTTTTAGAAGACTCTTCAGTCTTTAATTTCATTTCATCAAGCCCATTAATATAAATATTTTTAATTTCAACATCACTCATTTGGACTTTGGTATCAAAAAATTGACCATCAAGAAGTTTGTATTCTAATTTTTCTAATTGCTCTAATTGAATAGTTTTATCATCAAAATTAAAAACTACTCTTTGCATTAGATTTGTATTTGAAGCATTATCCCATGCTAATTTAGTAATATAGTTTATTGAAGATAAAAACTGATTTTCAGTTTGTTTTTTTTTGAAGATATTTAAATTTGGTATAGCAACTGTTGCCATTAATCCAATAATGGCAACAACTATTAATAATTCTATTAAAGAAAAAGCTTTTCTTTTATTTACTATCCCAGACATTGATATAACCATTTTCGTCACCTTCTGGTCCATCAACTCCATAAGAATATAATTCAAATGGGTGCTTAGCTCCTGGAGTTGGGCGATAAAATAAAGGGTTTTTGAATCCATCTTCAGGTACATCTTCACCTTCTAAGTAAGGCTCTAACCAACCTTTAACGTTTTCAGGTTTTTTAATTAAATCTTCTAGGTCGTTTGGATATTTATTAGTATCCATATAATAAGTCGTAATAGCTTGCTTTACATTTGTCAGGGTAGTCTTTGTAGCACTAATTTTGCTACGTTTTAAATAACCCATTAATGCTGGAATTGTGATAGCAGCTAATACGCCAACAGCTACTATATAAATTAATAATTCCATCATGCTAAAGCCTGATCTGTTTTTCATAATCACTTTCTTTTTAAATAGTTATTAATTGATTTATTTTCACTAAAGGCAAAGCTATTGCTGCAACTATAAAACCTATAACTAATGACATTACTATTTTCATTATAGGATCAATACTAGCTGTTAATGTATCACTTAATTCAATTAGTTCGCGATCATAAGTTGTAGCAACAGTTAAAAGCATTTTATCAAGCGAACCACTTTGTTCGCCAGTATTTATAAGATAAATAGCCATAGGTGGAAACAAGCCAGTTTTTTGTAAGTATTGGGCTATTTTACCTTGCTTTATAATGCTTTCTCTTGCTTGATTAAGCTCATCAGCTAATATTTGATTTTTTGTTATTTTGCAAACAATATCTAAAGCTTGCGATAAATTAACACCACTTTCTAAAAGCATGCCTAAAGTTCTTGAAAAATCTACCACAGCTTTAATTTTAGTAAAAAATTTAACTATTGGAATCTTTAAATTTAAATTATCAAAAAAGCGACGACCTTTTGCTGTAGATTTAAAATAAACTATTAAAGATGTTGTTAAACTAATTACTATAATTAATAGTACATAATGGTTTTTTAAAATATTAGACATGCTTATTAAAATTTTTGTAGGAGTAGGAAGTTCTCCCTTCATGGCTGTAAATGTTTTTACTAAGTTTGGCACTACCGATAATAATAGAAAAACTACAACTAATAAAACTAATATTAACTGCATTATCGGGTTTGTAAGCGCTGAACGAATTTTTGACTGTATTTCCATATTGCGTGACATGTATTCAGTCAAACGTTCTAAGATTAGCTCTAACTTGCCTGTAGCTTCACCAGCTTTAACTAATTGTACATAAATTGTATCAAAATATTTTGGATATTTTTGTAAGCTATCTCCTAAAGACTTACCCTCTTTAATATCATCTTTTAAGTTTATAATTATAGAACGCATTGAACCTTCAAATTGATCTACTAATAATTCAAAAGATTGTAAAAGAGGAATTCCTGATTTTAATAAAACAGCTAACTGTTTAGTAAATAAAATAATTTCTTTTGTGGAAGGTTTGCTGAAAAAGTTTTTCCAAGATGATAATTCTTCTTTTTGTAATTCAATTAAAGTCGGAAAAAAACCCTGAATTGTTAAGATTTCTTTAACTTGTTGAGCTGATGAAGCATCAACTACTCCAGATTTTTTTTTGCCAACTACAGATATTGCTTGGTATTTATATAAAGCCATATTTTTTATCAAAAAAAATTATATCTGTTACCGTAGCTTACTTTATTATTTTTTACAAATTTTTATATTTTTTTAGGTAATTATAGACCTAATAATTTCTTGTAACTACTCAACTATTACTTAATTATAATATACTGCTCTATGATTGCTAAGCAATCGCCAGAGTAGTAATCTCTGGCAGGGCCTATCAGCTCTTTTTAAGAAGAGACAAATTAAATTTATAGCTTTCTAGTCTTGCTTTGTCTTAGTCTTTTTCCTTAAGTTGACGCCATTGGGCAAGGCCTAAATGCCTTTTTAAAGAAGCACTTTTGTAACTACTCAACTATATAAGAAAAATATAAAATTTTATTATTAGTATTGTTGATGTTGCACTAGAAATTGATTGCAAAATAGAAAAAAATCGAATAGTCCATACCGGGGACACTGTCCCCGGAGATTGTTTAACAATCGTAGGGCAAGCTTTTAAATTTAAGATATTATTTATAGATTTA
>CAXNIA010000063.1:0-4321 GCA_964202375.1 Candidatus Babeliales bacterium
TTTTATAGCTGTATCAGGCAGACCGACTATAAAAAAATTAAGTAGCCCCATAGATAAATCAACTTCAACTTCTACTAGATGAGCATCTACGCCGACTGTGGTAGCTGAATAAATTTTAGTTAGCATTTTAAATTTACTTTATTTTTGCAGATTATATTAAATATTAATATTGATATAAATATAAATAATAGTTGAGATATAAACAAAAGCCCGTGGGGTATTTGCTCAATAAATGTAAGTAACTATAAAAAATTATAAATATTTATTTAATTATATATTTGCCCTACGCTTACTTTGTAAGCTCCGGGGACACAGTCCCGGCGGGGACTATTCGCTTTTTTAGAAATAGAATTTATTGTATATTTTAGTCTAAGTTGTTTTTACCTATGTTTATTGAGCAAGTACGCCCGTGGGATATTTGCTCAATAAACATAAGTAACTATAAAAAATTATAAATATTTATTTAATTATATATTTTGCCCTACGCTTACTTTGTAAGCTCCGGGGACATGGGCCCCTGGCTGGTCCTAAACGCCTTTTTTTATAATTTTACCTATGTTTTTTAGAGCCCTACGATTGTTTCACAATCTCCCGGGACACGGTCCCAGCGGGGACTATTCGCTTTTTTAAAAAAAGACAAATTAAATTTATAGCTTTCTAAACTTATTTTAAATAGTTTTTTTCCTTAAGTTGACGCTATTGCGTCGGGCCAGTGTCACCGGAGATTGCATATAATGCAATCGTAGTGTTTTGTAAGAAGTCTAATAAAATTTTATATTTTTCTTATATAGTTAAGTAGTTACAAAATTGCTTCTTAAAAAAAAGCGTTTAGGCCTAGCCAGTAGCCCATTTTCTCGGAGATTACGTAGTAATTGTAGGGCAAAATATATAATTAAGTAATAGCTGAGTAGTTACAAAATATATAAAGATGGCGATTTGTTATAAAAAAGCTAAACTTGATTTAAATAATATTTTGTCCAAAGATTTGCCGGAAGATTTTATGCGCTGTTTTAAACTATTTTATATTTTTTTAATATTAATTACCGATCTTAATTTTGCGGCTATAAAAATTGATGCTAATGGTGGGCCAGATCAAAGCTTTGCGGTTCCTGTAGGTCCAAGTGCTTCTTTTGATAGCAATTCCCAAAGAAAATATAGGTTATATGTTGGGGCAACTGAAGAAAAAGAAGACAATATTTTTTCTGTTGCTTATGCCCAATCTGATAATAAAAAATTTATACCACTTTTTGGTGAAGAGGTACTTTTTCAAAATTCTAAAACTCTTGTTTTAGAAGGTCGTGTTAAAAATCAAAAAGCAGTAAATAATTTAGAAAAAATTAAAAATCCTTTGGTTGGTAAAGCTATAGCTTATCTAGATTTAATAGGCTTAGATCCAGCTATTGTTACTTTAAAAAATAATATACCTGAAAATTTTATGTATTTATTTTTAAATGATGCCAATAGTCCTAAGCTAAAAGTTTCGCCAATTTTAAATGATTCTAATGGTCAAGAATCATCAACTATTAAGCAAATGCTTTCACTTAGTGGTTCAATAGTTGCTGCAGTTTCTCCTAATGGCAGCTTTGAATATGGTCAGGCTGGAAGTGGTCTTGCTTTGGTTAAGCAAATGGTTGAAACAGTAGAAAGACAACTTGCAACTTGTAACAATAATAAATGTAAAAAAAGTTGTGACTTTTGTAAAAAAAGTTGCGAACTAAAAGTTTTTGAACTTTTTGAAGCTTCTGATGCTAATATTGATAATAAATTAGAAAAAAATATTAAATTAAATAATTTAAATAAAGCTGCTCCTTTAGATATTAGTAGTACAGCTGTTAAGATTAATGAAAATTTATTTTCTTTAACTCCAGTATCAACATTATTTTATGATGTATTGTCTACAGGTTATATGGGTTTTGATGCTATTAGTGGTTCTAATAGTAATGACGGTCTTAAGTCTTTGGTTAAAATTAAATTAGCTAAAGATGATAAGCTTTCAATTTTACCAATAGCTCCAGATGCTGTTTTTTTTGATAATTTAACCTGTGTTGGCGGGTCAGGTGCTAATTTAAATATTAATGTTAAATTTGTAAATCATTTTGTAACATCTACTAAGCTTACTTATCTAGTTGTTTTGTCTGTAGTTAATAATCAATCTTTTTTTTATGCTTTGCCTATTTTGGCAGTTGGTTTAGAAAAAGGTTCGCTAGCTTCTTTAAATGCTTTACCTGTACAATCTTATAAAAATGATTTATTTAGCGGTAAAGTCTTTGCTGTGCCTGCAAAAACTGCAGCTGATTTTAATTTAGTTGATCATCCTGAGTTAGTAGTGGGTTCTCTTTCGCATTTGCCTGTTTCTTTGCAGGAAGCTTCTTCTGTTTTGGCTTCAGGAGATGCTGTTTTGATTACTGTAAATACAGGTGAAAACAAAGGTGTTTTTTCTACTCAAGCACTTTTTGATGATAATGGTTTGATCGCAGGATGGACAGATTGGTCAAGAGCAACTGGTGGTGATACGGGCGTAGATTTTATTAAAATTGATGAAGAAAACGGTGAAGTTTGGTCTGTTGAAAAAAATGGCTTAGATGTTTTTAGAACAACTTGGGGTTACGGACAAGAAGATAATATTTTAGGTGGAACAGATAAGACAAATGGTTTTATACAAACTACCAACAATTTTTTTAAAGAATCAGGTGTGCAAGGTATCAATGAATTTATTGGTGGAACTATTTCTGATATGGCTTTAACAGTAACTACTGGTTTAAATAAAATAGCTTTAGCTAAAACAGGTACGGGTTCTGGTACTTTTTTAAAGCCTGTTTTAGGTGATTATCTATCCTGGGCTAGCTTTTCAGAAGATGGTACTTGGCCAAGTACTGCTACAGAAAATAGTTTATTTGTTGGTATTAGTGGTGGCAAGCTTAATGATTTAGGCCCAATAGTAACGTCTGCGATCTATACTAATTTAATAGAAAGTTGGTTAGTTGTATCTGGGTATAATGGCTTAGCAATAATGACTAATAATAATGGTCATGGTTGGTTAAAATTAGAAAGCTTGGTTTTTGATGGTGAATTTAAAAAAATTAAATCTCCTGAAAAAATAATAAAAATAATGGCTGATCAAGATTGGCTTTATATCTTAACTAATAAATTGTTCCAGCGTGTTAAACTTGATTCTGATTCTATTTTAAATCAAGAGTTTAAAGAGCTAGAAGTTTTAGCAGATGTTAAAGATTTTAAAGATATGACTGATTTTATAGTTTTTAATAATAAAATATATTTAGGCACCACTCAGGGCTTATTTTATTATGATTCTGGTTGGCAAAAAGCTGTTGTTCCGGGAGTTGAGTTACCTATAGTATCGCTTAACGTTTTATTTGGAAGCTATATTGACCAACTTTATGTTTTATCTGGCTATCAAGGATACAATGAAAGCTATTTGAATCGTTTTTTTATTAAAAAAGAAGAAATAAAGCCTATTGCTTTATCTGATAAGTTTTTTAAAAATTCTCTTGCTCCCTTTTTAAATTTTGGCTCTTTTGTAGATTATTTTTATACTGATGGCTTTAGATGGCTAAGAATGCAAGCTGAGAATGAAAGAATTAATGCTGTTTTAGCTCAACTTAAAAATAAGGGTAGCTTGTTTTCTGGTATTAAAGGTTTAACTTTGCCTTTTGAGCCAAAAAGTTCTTTAGTAGTAGGTGCTACAAGTTTAAAATCTGTCGGTAGTTTAATTATTAATGGCAGCTTTGGGTTATGGGTAAATGAATAAAACTATTTTTAATATCTACTTAAAATCCTATGAATAATTTTTTAAAACAACATATTAGCCCCATCGAGCACATGTCCCAGGAAATTGCGTATAATGCAATTGTAGGGTTTAGCAAGAAGTATAATAAAAAAAAACTTATAAAAAAAAACTAATGAAAAAAAATATTAAATATTACTTAATTATCGCTATTTTTTTAATAGTATCTCCCTTAAAAGCTATTTTTCCCATTAATTTTTTTTATCCAGATGATCATCCTTTTAAATTACAAAGAATTGATGATCATTGTTGGCAGTTCTCTACTTATCTTGAGTCAAGCTTTAAGGTTAATGGTAGAGACAGTTGTGGTAGTGAATCAAATATTTTACAGGTTTGGAGCGAAACTCAAGATGCTTTAGCAATGGTTAGAGGTTTTCCTTTAGATTCAAAAATAGGTCAATTTTCTTTGCCCTTTAATAGCATAGCTGATGATGGCTCAAGAGGACATCTTAAATTTTTTGCTCAATCTACAATTGGTGGAATATTTCCAATATTTAGACTTTATTTACCAAAAGA